>NZ_RZSU01000100.1:0-22561 GCF_003997585.1 Mesorhizobium sp. M5C.F.Cr.IN.023.01.1.1
AAACGTGTCCGCCAAAGTCTCGTTCGAACCTCCCATCCCTGGCGGAATGAAAGGTTCAGCAGGACTCTGCCGCCCACGTTTCTCTTTCTTCAATATTCAATTGTCAAAGAACAGACATCGCAGACGCGAGGTCGTGGCCCGTACGCTTTTGGCTTCGGGGCCGTTCGAGTGTCGCTCACGCGGCTCTCTTGAATTTCGCAGAGGGCAGATCTAGAAGCGAACTTCTTCGTCGCCAGCGGCGCGCCGCCCTCGTTGGTGAGGCGTATATAGTCGGCAGGCGTCCAAAGTGTCAACAACGATTTCGGTCTTTTTTGAATTTTTTGCGACGAAAGATTGCGGCGCCGATTTTCGCTAGCCGACTTCCGTGGCGGCATGGGGATAACAAGGCCGACCGCCACCACGGAGCCCTATTGCCGCCGCATTGCGGTTTGACACCAAGGCCCAACGAAGCCGGCGCATGCACCACCGGCGCGGCGCCCTCATAAGCGACTGTAAGAGAGCCACTAAGAGACACTAAGAGAGAAGTATGACTGGGGATCTCGGCCGAAGCCAGGCGCTTCGTTGACTTCGCCCGCCGTGACAGGCAAATGTCATGGCCACAACAAAAGCGACAAGCCGTCCCGCCCGGGGAAGAAGCAGCCTTTCTGGATGCCAGATACGGAAAATGTCATAGCCGAACTCGGCAACGAGCCGCCGCTGATTGCGGACGGTCGCAGTGGCCCGCCCGACCGGCGCGAGGTTTCGGCGCGCTGGCTGTCGGGCACTTTTCTGACTGGCGTGACGTCGAGCGTACTGATGGGCGTGGCGCTGTTCGCAGCCCTCGACGGCCGTCAGCAATTGGCAACACCGCCCGAGATCGCGGAACTGATCAGCCTTGCAAGAGGCGACGATTCCGGCGAGATCGCCAAGACCACCAGGCTGGTGGCGCCGCGCCAGATCGCCAAGGCCAAGGACCGCCGGCGCATGGAAGTGTCGATGGTGACCAAGGTCGGCGACCGCGATGTCATCCACACCATGCCTTTCGTGCAGATCAAGATGGCGCTTGCCGCCGGGCACACGACCAGCCGCGCCTATCCGCCTTTCAATCCCATGCAGGTGTTTGGCGACGACCGCGACGGCAATGCCGGTCAGCCGGCGACCGCCGCCGCCGGCCAGATCTATGGCGCCAAGGTTGAAAGCGAGATGAGCCTGAAGACGGTCGATTTTCCGATCGAGAAGGCGGCCTTCGACGAAAAGAGTGACTTGTCCGCCGACGAGGTGGAAAAGGTGGTGCGCCAGGCCGGCACGGGCCTGAGCGACGGCGCCGTGCAGGTCGCGTCGCTGCATTATGTCGACCCGCAGCGATTCGGCGATGCATTCGCCGAGAGCATGGCCGGCTCCTACGACGTCAGGATCGTCCCGGAAAACGTCTCGGTGTCGCCGCGTGCTGCTCCCGACGATCAGGCGCCAGCCTTCGCCGAGGAGATCATCCCCTTCACCAGAGACCGCAACATCGTCGAGGCATTCGCCGATTCCGGCTATACCGGCGAGGACGCCACCGGCATGGCCGAGGCGATCGCTAAATTGCTGAATGCGACAGCGCTCAAGGCAGGAACCGTGCTGCGCGTCGGCCTCGAGGTCCATGGCGACGCCGCCAAGGTCGTTCGCACCGGCATCTACGACAGGGCCCAGCATATCGTCACCATCGCGCTCGATGATCACGGCCAATATGTGCCGGCGCAGGAGCCGGAGCCCAATCCCGAATTGCTCACCGCGTTCGATGATTCGCCGCCGGTGGTGGTGCGCGGCAATCTGCCGAACGTCTATGACGGCATCTATCGCGCCGCCTACTCCTACGGCATGTCCAAGGCGATGACCAAGCGGCTGATCAAGCTTCTGGCGTCCGGTGTCGATTTCCAATCGCGGCTCAATCCGTCGGACCGTATCGAGGTGCTGTTTTCGCAGCCGGATGGCGAGGACCAGGCATCTGACGAATCCGAGCTGCTCTATGTCTCGGCGACGTTCGGCGGCACGACGCGCAATTTCTATCGGTTTCAGATGCAGGACGGCAGTACCGACTATTTCGACGAGGACGGCCGCAGCGCCCAGCAATTCCTGCTGCGCAATCCCCTGCCTGCAGGAAAATTCCGCTCCGGCTTCGGTGCCCGCAGGCATCCGATCCTCGGCTATGTCCGCATGCATACCGGCGTCGATTGGTCAGCCGCCATCGGCATGCCGATCATCGCCGCCGGCAACGGTGTCGTCGAGAAGGCCGGCTGGGCCGGCGGCTATGGCAAACAGATCATCATCCGCCACGCCAATGGCTACGAGACCTCCTACAATCACCAGAGCGCGTTTGCCAAAGGCATCGCGCCGGGCGTGCGCGTCCGCCAAGGCCAGACCATCGGCTTTCTCGGCCAGACCGGCCTCGCCACCGGTCCGCATCTCCACTACGAGCTGATCGTCAACGGCACCAAGGTCGATCCGATGCGCGTTCGCCTGCCGGTCGGCAAGGTGCTGAAGGGCGACGACCTCGTCGCCTTCAAGCGCGAGCGCGGGCGCATCGATGATCTGCTCAAGCAGGAAGACAGTGATTCGCTGAAGGTCGCGAGCGCCAAGATCGAAGGCTGAGCTGACCTTGAAGCCTTCTGGGCTCCTCAGCTCTGCGGAGTCTCAGATACACGAGACCATGGCAGTCGTTCGCCGGAGACGGTGGTCCACGCCACGATCGCCGAGAGCAGGCAAAGCAGCGCGGTCGCCAAGGCGACGGCTGCGAAAGCTGCATCGCTGGCGGTAAGCCTTGCTGCATCGAGATCCGGTGCCAGGCCCGCCGGCGCCGGTTCGCCGAAACCCGGAATGCCGGATGCGGCACCGCTATTCAGCACTGCCGCATAGACCCAGGCCGCCAGTGACCCCATCGCCGCCACTGCGATCAGGCCGCCAATGCGCGAGACGGCATTGTTGATTCCCGAAGCGGCACCCGTATCCTTGTCCTCGACTGCCGTCATCACCGCCGTCGACAGCGGCGACACGACCAGCGCCATGCCGAGCCCCATCAGCGCCATCAGCGGAAACACTCCCCACCAGAAACTGTGGATGCCGGCATAGGCCAGCAAGGCAAGCCCGGCAAAGGCGACAGCGACGACAAGACTACCGCTGGCGATCGGAAAACGCGGGCCGATCCGGTCGGACCACTGGCCGACCGGTCCCGATAACAGCGCGATCAAGACCGACAGCGGCAGGAAGATGAAGCCGACCTCAGCCGCGCTCAGCCCCCATCCGGCGATGAGCAGCATCGGCAGATAGAACAGGTTGGCCGATAGTGCGAAATAGAGGAAGAAGGTCGCCACATTGGCGCCGGCGAAGGCGCCGACCCGAAACAGCGAAAGATCGATCATCGGTTCGCGCTGCCGGCGCTCGAAGACAATGAATATGATGAGCAGCAGCGCGCCGGCGGCGAGGCTCGGGCCGGACATTTGCCCCTCGCCCTCTGCGCTCATCGAGGTCAAGCCGTAGGCAAGCGCTCCGAAGGCCAAGGTGGCGAGGGCAGCGCCGCCGAGATCGAGGCTGCGCTTTTCCGTCGGTGCGTCGGCCGGGACCTTGGCGAGCAGGAGGTAGATCGAGACAAGACCAAGCGGCAGATTGATCGCGAAGATCGCCCGCCAGATGCCGTCGCCGAAGGCCGACAAGACAACGCCGCCCAGCACCGGGCCAAGCGCCGTCGTCAGCGCCGAGGCCGCCGCCCAGATGCCGATCGCCCTGCCGCGCTCCTTCTTCGGATAGGCCTTGGCGATAATGGCGAGGCTGCCCGGCACCATGATGGCAGCACCGATGCCCTGAATGGCGCGAAACGCAATGAGCACCGGCGGGTTCGGCGCCACCGCGCAGGCAAGCGAGGCGGCAATGAACAGCGCGATGCCTGCCACAAAAGCGTGCCGCAGGCCAAAACGGTCGCCGGCGGCGCCGCCTACAAGGATGAGTGCCGAAAGCGTCAGCGCATAGGAGTTTGATATCCACTGCGCCTCGGCGAAACTGGCGCCAAGATCGACGCGGATCGCCGGTGTGGCGATGGCCAGGATCGAACCGTCGATGAAGCCGAGCGCGGAAGCCAGGATCGCCGCGACCAGCACGAAGCTGCGCCGCGATTGCGGGCAAAACGTATCGGCCGGCAGCGGCCTGACCAGGGGGACGGCGTCGGCGCCGACTTCGCTTGGAGAACGCATGAAGCCTGCTTAGCCCTCCTATGCGCTGGCAACAACCGGCCAGAGGACTGCTGTCGTTGAAACCAGAACAGGATCGGCACTTCGATGCCGTTGGACCGCGGCTCCTTCACTTGCGAAGATCATCGGCTGATTGATGCACGTCGCCAAAAAGCTGCCCCCCGAGCCGACCCAGGGGTGTGCAGTGATTTGCGATAAGGCGCTCAGTCGATGAATTCCACCGTTACGCCCGGCGAGACGATTTTTGCCAGTTCGCGCGCGTCCCAATTGGTCAGCCGCACGCAGCCATGGCTTTCGGTTTTGCCGATCTTGGAGGGGTCAGGCGTGCCGTGAATGCCGTAGGTCGGCTTGTCCAGCGCAATCCAGACCGAGCCGACGGGGCCGTTCGGACCCGGCGGGATGGTCAGGATCTTGTTGTTTTCGCCCTGCTTGAAATTGATGTTCGGATTGTAGGTGTAGTTCGGATCTAACGCGACCCGCGACACCGCATGCGTGCCGGTGGGCGAAGGCGTGTCCGCCGAGCCGATGGTGGCTGGATAGGCCGCGATTAGCTTGCCCGACGCGTTATAGGCGCGGACCTGCTTCTTGCCCTTGTCGGCGATGATGCGCGCCACCGGCTCCGCCACCAGCCTGCCGAAATTGGCGACCTTGATGATCGTGCCTGGACGGTTGAAATTGGCTTCCGGATTGAGCGCCTTCAGATAGTTCTCGTCCATATGGAACCGCTCGGCCAGTGCTTCGGTGACGGAGGTGTAACTCAGCCGGTCGAGCTGCGCCTTCTGGCCGTAGTCTTCCGGCACCGAGGCGACATAGGGGCCGGCCGCATCCTCGGGCGTGATGCTGTAGGAGGCGAAGGCATCGCCGCCGGACTGCTCAAGGGCTGCCTGGATGCCAACCACATCGGTCGACCGCAGATTGCTGCCGGTGATCTCGTTGTAGGCCGCGAGCGCCTTGTCGACATTCGAGCCGAAGCGTCCGTCGACGACGCCGGGCGAGGCGCCGGCGCGGTCTAGCAGCACTTGCAACGCGGCGACATCTTGGCGTGCACCGAGTGAAAGCGATGGATCAATGGCAGTCTTGCCGCCGATCTTTGGGGGCAATGCCGCCTGGTCGCCTGGGGCCGTCGGCTCGACCGGTTCGATCGAAGCCTCGTCGAGCGGCTGGCGCTTGACGGTGCGCGGCTTTATCGGCTGTGGCGCTTCCGGATAATCGTTGCCATAGCTGCCGTCATCCAGCGGTGCTTCGGGAAAAGTTTCCACCCAATTGTCGCTGTAGGGATCGTATTCGTCGACCGGCGGCACGACGATCAGGCCTTCCTCTTCCAATTGCCTGCGGCGCAAGCGCGCCGTGTCTTCCGGATAGTCGAGATAATAAGGGTCGTCCTCGACCGGTCCGAGATTGCGCAGGCGCTCGCGGCGGAGCGCGCGGCGGTCGAACCTGGTCTGCGGCGGCTGGATGGCGAGGACCTGGCCGGTTTCCGCATCGACGATGACGCGGTTCCCCCTGGCGTCGTAATAGACGTCGAAATCGCCGTTCTGGGCGACCAGCACACCACCCGCATTGGCCGCACGGGCAGATCGCGGCGCGATGTTCTCCGTCGGCGCGGCCATCGCGCTCGAAGAAAGCAGCCCGGCGGCGAGCGCCGAAAGGGTGAAGATCGTGCGGAACATGTTGGCCAAATTCTCCGGTCCGTAATTGCCGCCGCCCGGCGTTGTCTTTTTAGAGCGCCGCGCGTCCTTCGGACGCGCAAGGACGCTCTAATAGTTAAAATCTTCGCACCAAGCTGTCCGAAAATCGAATTCGATGTTCGGGGCTATGCGGCAGGCGAACCCCTTCGCCAGCAAATCAGTTGCCGACCATAACGTTCCAACATGAACCGGGCATGAAGATGGCGGATTTCTGGCGATGAGAGCAACATAGCTAGCTGGCGGCGAGTCCCAATTCCTTGCGCGCCTGCTTCGGCAGCTTGAGCACGACAAGGCGATGGCTTTCGCGCAGATAGTCCTTCAGCGCGTCATCGTCCATGCTTTGGTTTGTCTGGCGCTGGATCCATTTCATGCCGCGTGACGCAAGATAGGGCGCGGGCCGAAGGCCCGGCTGTTCCTTCAAGATGTCATAAGCGATGTCGGAGCATTTGAAGGTGACGAACGGCTCCTTGCCCTCACTCCAACCGCCTATCGCAAAGACCTTGGCTCCGACCTTCCAGACATGGGCGCCGCCCCACTGGACGACATGGCTCGTCGACGGCAGCGAGGCGCAGAAGCTGTTGTAGTCATCCAGCGTCATCTGCGCCCCGCCGTTTAGTGTTTAATTATGAGGCGGCCTCGAATCAGGCCGCCGCCTCGGTCGCCACGACCGTCGGCTTCGAGCGGAAGTTCAACCGGTCGGAACCTGCGGTGACCTTGACGGTCGAGCCGTCGAGGATGTCGCCGAGCAGTATCTTCTCCGCCAGCGGGTCCTGCAGTTCCTTTTGCATCACCCGCTTCAGCGGCCGCGCGCCATAGGCCGGATCGTAGCCCTTGGCCGCGAGCCAGTCGATCGCCTCCTGGTCCAGCGAAAGCGTGATCTTGCGATCGACGAGCAGGTTTTCCAGTCGCTTGAGTTGGATCTCGACGATGCGGCCCATATCCTGCCGGCGCAGCCGGTGGAACAGGATCACTTCATCGACGCGGTTAAGGAACTCCGGCCGGAACGATACCCGCACCACGCTCATCACCTCGTCACGTACGGCATCGACGTCCTGGTTCTCGTTGAGATTGACCAGATATTCGGCGCCGAGGTTCGACGTCATGATGATCAGCGTGTTGCGGAAATCGACCGTGCGGCCCTGCCCGTCGGTCAGGCGGCCGTCGTCGAGCACCTGCAGCAGCACGTTGAACACGTCCGGATGCGCCTTCTCGATCTCGTCGAACAGCACGACCTGGTAGGGCCGGCGCCGCACCGCTTCGGTCAGTGCCCCGCCTTCCTCGTAGCCGACATAGCCGGGAGGGGCGCCGATCAGCCGGGCGACCGAGTGTTTCTCCATGAATTCCGACATGTCGATGCGCACCATGGCGCTCTCGTCGTCGAACAGGAAGCTGGCGAGCGCCTTGGTCAGCTCGGTCTTGCCGACGCCCGTCGGTCCGAGGAACATGAACGAGCCGATCGGCCGGTTCGGATCCTGCAGGCCGGCGCGGGCACGGCGAACGGCTTTCGACACGGCCTGCACCGCCTCGCCCTGGCCGACGACGCGCTTGCCGATCTCGTCTTCCATGCGCAGCAGCTTATCACGCTCGCCTTGCAGCATCTTGTCGACTGGAATGCCGGTCCAGCGCGACACGATATGGGCGACGTGATCGGGGGTGACCACCTCTTCGACCATGCCGACCTTGCCGTCTTGCGCCTCGGCCTGCGTCAGCTTTTTTTCGAGTTCCGGAATCTTGCCATAGGCAAGCTCGCCGGCGCGCTGGAATTCACCCCTGCGCTGGGCAATGGCGAGTTCGTTTCGCGCCTCGTCGAGCTGTTTCTTCAGGTCGGCGGCGAGTCCGAGCTTCTGCTTCTCGGCCTGCCACTTCGAGGTCAGTTCGGTCGATTCTTCTTCCAGCGCGGAAAGATCCTTTTCGAGGCGGGCGAGCCGGTCCTTTGACGCGTCGTCCTTCTCGACCTTCAGCGCCTCACGCTCGATCTTGAGCTGCATGATGCGGCGGTCGATCTCGTCTAGCGCTTCGGGCTTCGAATCGACCTGCATCCGGAGCCGCGACGCGGCCTCGTCGACAAGGTCGATGGCCTTGTCCGGCAGGAACCGGTCGGCGATATAGCGGTTGGACAGCGACGCTGCAGCGACCAGCGCCGAATCCGAGATGCGCACCTTGTGGTGCTGCTCGTATTTTTCCTTCAGGCCGCGCAGGATGGAGACGGTGTCTTCGACGGTCGGTTCATTGACGAAGACCGGCTGGAAGCGGCGGGCAAGAGCGGCGTCCTTTTCGACATGCTTCCGGTATTCGTCGAGCGTCGTCGCGCCCACACAGTGGAGTTCGCCGCGTGCCAGCGCCGGCTTCAACAGGTTCGACGCATCCATGGCGCCATCCGCCTTGCCGGCGCCGACCAGCGTGTGCATCTCATCGATGAACAGGATAATGCCGCCAGCGGCAGCGGTAACTTCCGAAAGGACCGCCTTCAGCCGCTCTTCGAATTCGCCGCGATATTTGGCACCGGCGATCAGCGATCCCATGTCGAGCGCCATCAACTGCTTGTCCTTGAGCGATTCCGGCACGTCGCCGTTGACGATGCGCAACGCCAACCCTTCGGCGATCGCCGTCTTGCCGACGCCGGGTTCACCGATGAGCACTGGATTGTTCTTGGTGCGGCGCGACAGCACCTGGATGGTGCGGCGGATCTCGTCGTCGCGGCCGATGACCGGGTCGAGCTTGCCGGCGCGGGCGTCGGCGGTCAGGTCGCGCGCGTACTTCTTCAGCGCATCATAGCCCTGCTCGGCGCTCGCCGAATCGGCGGTGCGACCCTTGCGGACGTCGTTGATCACCTGGTTCAGCGCCTGTGGCGTCACGCCGGCCTTGGTGAGGATGTCGGCAGTCTTGGCGGATTTCTCGACCGCCAGCGCCGTCAGCAGCCTCTCGACCGTAACGAAACTGTCGCCGGCCTTCTTGGCCAGTTCCTCCGCGGTCGAGAACACCTTGGCCAGCGGCTGTGCCAGATAGAGCTGGCCGTTGCCGCCTTCCACCTTGGGCATTGCCTCGAGTGCCGTCTCGACGCCAAGCTTGACGTCGCGGACGCTGCCGCCGGCGCGCTCGATCAACGACGCGGCCAAGCCCTCGTCGTCGTCGACGAGCACTTTCAATATATGTTCGGGAGTGAATTGCTGGTGGTTGCGCGAGAGCGCCAAGGTCTGCGCGGACTGGATGAAGCCGCGCACGCGCTCGGAATATTTTTCAAGGTTCATATCTGTCTCCTTCCGTCACCGGCCCGCTTTGCGGCACCGGATCAGATTGCGGTGACGGACCCGCCCGTTCGAGCCGGGTCCTGTTCAGGCGAGATATGGGGCGCAAGCCGCGGACCCTCAAGACGTCCCAATAATGGTTAGTGCATAATATTGCCCGGGGTACGCAAAACAAAAACGGCGGAGATTTCTCTCCGCCGTCCAAGAATGTCTGAAGGCCTTGCTCTATCAGTTGTTGACGTCGATGATGGCAGGCTCGCCACCGGCGTCTTCCGCCGGCGCTGCATTCACGTTATCGGCGCCAGCATTGTCGTTACCGCCATCCACCTGATCAGCATTGACGCGCGGACGGCGCGGACGCCTGGGGCGGCGGGCAGCGCCGCTTTCGGCGGCTGCTTCGTTCATCTCGGCCTGGGCAGCCAGAGCCGCCGGCGAAAAGCTTTCGAACTGCGGCGCGGGTTCGGCCACAGAAACCGGCTCGACCGGAGACACAGTTTCCGCCTGTATGGGCGTCTCGTTCTGTACCGGCGTCTCGTTGCGCCGGCTCTGATCGCCGCGCCGGTTCTGATCGTCGCGCCGGTTCTGATCGTCGCGTTGTCCGCCCTGCTCGCCGCGCGCACCGAATTCGCCGCGCTGGCCGTTCTGGCCGTAGCCGCCATTGGGGCGACGGTCGCGATGGCGGCCGCCATTGTCGCGCCCACTATTGTCGCGCCCACCGGTATCGCGCCCACCGGTATCGCGATTGTCGCGGCCGTTTTCCTGGTTGAAGGCCAACTCGGCTGGCGTGCCGTCGATGACCGGCTGCGGGCCGCCACCGTGGTTGACCACCGGAGCCGCAGTCTCACCGACATTGCTGTTGCCGGCATTGTCGAACTCGTCGCGATCTTCGTCGCCGTCATCGTCGAAATCGTCGCGGTTCTGCTGAGCGCTCTGGATCGGCAACTGCGCCTGCGCGGCAGCGATGATGCGATTGTAGTGCTCGGCATGCTGGAGATAGTTTTCCGCCATCACCCGGTCGCCGGAGCTTTGCGCGTCACGGGCAAGGGTTGCATATTTTTCGGCGATCTGCTGAGCCGATCCGCGGATCTTCACATCCGGACCGTTGCTCTCGTAGTTGCGCGTCAGGGGATTAGGGCCCTTGCGGTTATTGTTGTTGTTATTGCCGCCGCCATTGTTGTTGCGACCGCGCATGCGCCTGTTCTGCTGTTGTGGCCTCATTCGACTCTCTTCATTTTGAAATTTTCGAAAACTTTTTCACGAACGGAGGCGCTCATGCAGCCAGCCGTTTCGTCTCTTCACCGGCGTTCGCCCGCATCGATTGCGTTGGCGCCACGTGTCATCCTGTTCCGGTTACATCACTTGTCGGACGATTCCCGCACGAAGCTGGGGCGTCGTTTGCGCAAGAAGGCAGCTATTTCCAAGGAAACCGAATCGCTAAGAGCACTGCCTGCTTCGTCTCATCCGGTTAAGGCGACCCTAGCCGCATTCCCCGGCATTGCCAAGCGCTTTTTTCGCACTGCATCACGGCTTTGTCAGTTCAAAGATCAGAACCCTCTCGTTTCCGCCAAAGTCTCGGAATACCCCCGGCGGCACATAGCCGGCTGCGGAGAATATGCCCGTGACCTCTTTGCGTTGGGTGTGGCCGATCTCGACCGCAATCCTGCCCTCGGCTTCCAAAAAACCTGCCGCCTCGGCGGCGATGATCCTGTAGGAACTCAGACCGTCCACGCCGCCGTCGAGGGCTTGGCGTGGATCGAAATCGCGGACTTCGTCCTGCAGATTTTCAATGTCTATGGACGGTATATAGGGAGGGTTAGCGGCAATTACATGGTATCGGCCAAAAACTTTTTCGAACCAGTCGGATTTGAGCACCTGGAACCGGTCGGCTAACCCCAATTTCCTGGCATTGCGCATGGCGGTTGCCAGCGCGCCTTGCGAAATATCGACACCGGTAGCGACCGCCGCCGGAACGGCGCTGAGTAGCGCCAGCGCAATGGCGCCGGTGCCGGTGCCGAGATCGAGGATGCGGCATTGGCCTTGCCGTTCCGCTGTCGCCTCCACGAAGGGCAGCACCGCTTCGACCAGCGTTTCGGTGTCCGGTCGCGGCTCAAGCGTTTCCGGTGACAGCGACAGGCGCAAGCCGTAGAATTCGCGATAACCCAGGATGCGATGCACCGGCTCGCCGGCGATCCGCCGCCTCAGGGCTGAATCGATCGCGGCAATCGCGCCGGCATCGACCCTGCATTCGGGATCGGCGATGGTTTGTGTGCGGGTCGTGCCGGAAAGATGCTCGACGATCAGCCTTGCATCCAGCGCCGGATCGGCGACTGCGGCCGCCGCAAGGCGTGCCCGCGCCGCTTTCAGCAGTGGCCCTAGCGTACCGGGCAGACTGTCAGCCATCGAGGCCGATATCGGCGAGCAGCTTCGACTGGTGATCGGCGATCAGCGCGTCGACGATCTCGTCGAGTTCGCCCATCATCACCCGGTCGAGCTTATAGAGCGTCAAATTGATGCGATGATCGGTGACGCGGCCCTGCGGGAAATTATAGGTCCGGATGCGCTCCGAGCGATCGCCCGAACCGACCTGCGATTTGCGTGATTCGGAGCGTTCCTCGTCAGCCTTGCTGCGCTCAAGGTCGTAAAGCCTGGCGCGCAGGATCTGCATGGCTTTCGCCCGGTTCTGGTGCTGCGACTTCTCCGCCTGCACCACCATGATGCCGGTTGGCAGATGGGTGATGCGCACCGCCGAATCGGTGGTGTTGACGTGCTGGCCACCCGAACCCGAGGCGCGCATCGTGTCGATGCGGATGTCTTCGGCCCTGATGTCGATGTCGACCTCTTCCGCTTCGGGCAGCACCGCAACCGTCGCGGCCGACGTATGGATACGCCCGCCGGCCTCGGTCGCCGGCACGCGCTGCACACGGTGCACACCGGACTCGAATTTCAGATGGGCGAAGACCCCCTTGCCCGAAATGGTGGCGATGATTTCCTTGTAGCCGCCGACCTCGCCCTCGCTGGCCGACACCGTCTCGAAACGCCAGCCGCGTGCCGCAGCATAGCGTTCGTACATGCGGAACAGGTCGCCAGCAAAGAGAGCCGCCTCGTCGCCGCCGGTGCCGGCGCGGATTTCGAGGATGGCGTTCTTGTCGTCTGCGGCATCCTTGGGCAGAAGCAGGATCTGGATGTCCCTCTGCAGCGCCTCGATGCGTTCCCTGACCTCGGGCAGATCGGCCTCGGCCAATGCCCGCATTTCGGCATCGGTGCTTTTGTCGGCGAGCATGGCCTGCAAGTCGGCCTGTTCATGCTCGGCGGTACGCAGCTCCCTGATCTTTGCCACCATCTCCTGCATATCGGCATATTCCGACGCCATCTTGACATAGGCGTCCGCCGCCGGCCCGGCCGACATCTGCGCTTCGAGCATATCGAAACGCTTGACGACTTGATCCATACGGTCGCGGGGCAGGTTGATCATGGCGAAGGTCTACAACGGAATGGAGCGGTCGTCGGCAAAGGCTTGCAGCAGCGCCCGCATCGGCAACCCGTGGGCCGGCGCCATGAGATTGTCGTCGAAGAACGTCTCCAGCTCGGCCAGCGGCAGTTCCGTCAGCATCGCCTTGACCGGACCGATCGAAGCCGGCGACATCGAGATCGACCGGTAGCCAAGGCCGATCAGCGCCATCGCCGAGATCGGCTTGCCGGCCAGTTCGCCGCACAAGGTCACCGAGGTTTGATTGCGCACCCCGGCGTCGGCAATCTGCTTCAGAACGCGCAGGAACGGCGTCGACAGCGCATCGAAACGGTCGGAGAGCTGCGTGTTGCCGCGATCGACCGCCATAACGAACTGGAACAGATCGTTCGAGCCGACCGAGACGAAATCGACGGCCTTCATCAGCTCGTCGAGCTGGAACAGCAGCGACGGCACTTCCAGCATGGCCCCGAGCTTCAGGCTGGTCGGCAGATGATGGGCAAAACGCGACAGATGCCGCACCTCGCGATCGATGATTTCGCGCGCCTGTGCGATCTCGCCGAGCTCCGTCACCATAGGCAGCATCAGCTTCAGTTCACGCCCACCGCAGGCCTTTAGAAGCGCGCGGATCTGGGTGCGCAACAGGCCCGGCCGGTCGAGCGTCAGGCGGATGGCGCGCCAGCCGAGCGCCGGGTTCTCTTCCTGGATCGTGTCCTTGAAGTAGGGTAGCACCTTGTCGCCGCCGATATCGATGGTGCGGAAGGTCACCGGCTTGCCGCGCGCCGCGTCGAGCACGTCGCGGTAGAGCCGTTCCTGGGCTTCCGCACGCGGAAAGGTCGAGGCGACCATGAATTGCAGCTCGGTACGGAATAGGCCGATGCCGGCGGCGCCCGCCTCGGCAAGCTGCGGCAGATCGACGGCCAGGCCCGCATTCATCAAAAGGTCGACTTGGACGCCGTCCTTGGTCACCGACGGCTTCTTGCGCAGTTCGCGATAGACCTCCTGCCGCCGCGCCCGGAAGCGGACCTTTTCGGCATAGGCGGCTTCGAGGTCGGGCTGAGGGCGCAGATGGATCGCGCCTTCTTCGCCGTCGACAATGATGGCGTCGCCGTTTTCCGCCATGGAAACGGCGCCCCTCATCTGGCCCGCGACCGGTATGCCCATGGCCCGCGCCACGATAACGACGTGGCTGGTCGCCGCGCCGTCCTCGAGCACCAGCCCGCGCAGCTTGTCTCTGGGATAATCGAGCAGTTCGGCAGCCCCCATCGAGCGGGCGACGATGATGGCGTCCTTCGGCAGCGAGGCCGCGACATCGTCCGGACCGCGCCCCATCAACTGGCGTAGCAACCGATTGGCGAGATCGTCGAAATCGCTCATTCGCTCGCGCAGATACGGATCGGTCATGTGCAGCATGCGGGCACGCATGTCGCTCTGCACTTTTTCCACCGCTGCTTCCGCCGTCAGGCCGTTGCGGATCGCCTCTTCCAGCCGGCGCACCCAGCCGCTGTCATTGGCGAACATGCGATAGGCTTCGAGCACCTGGCGGTGTTCACCCTCGAAGGCGACTTCGCGGCGTTCCAGCATGTCGTCGATGGAGAGCCTGAGCGAACCGAGGGATGCATCGAGCCGCCTGATCTCCTCATCGCTATCCTCGTTGAACAGATTGGTGACGACGATGCGCGGCTCGTGCAGCACGACATGACCAAGCCCGACGCCTTCGTTGAAGGACAGGCCGGTAAAGCTCACCGGGCGGCGCAGGTCGAGTTCGAGCCCGGGCCGGGTCAGCCGGGCAAGGTCGCCGGTGGCGATCATCTCGGCGATCACCATCGCCGTCGTTTCCAGCGCCTCGACCTCGTCGTCGCGATAGTGGCGCATGGTTTTGTTTTGGACGACCAGCACACCGAGCGTGCGCCCTGCCCTAAGCACCGGCACGCCGAGGAAGGAATTGTAGATCTCTTCCCCCGTCTCCGGCAGGTAGGCGAAGGCTGGATGTTCCTGCGCATTGGAGAGATTGAGCGGCCGTGCTGAGGCCGCGATCGTGCCGACGAGGCCTTCCCCCAGCCTGAGCTGCGCCAAATGGACGGCGGTCGGGTTCAGACCCTCGGTGGCATAGAGTTCGAGCACCGAATCGGCGCGCAGCACATAAAGCGAGCACACTTCGGCGACCATGTTGGCGGCGATATCGCGCACGATGCGGTCGAGCCGCTCCTGCGGCTCCAGCGGCTCCTGCATGAGCTCGCGGAGCCGTTTCAGCAAAACGCGCGGGCCACTGGCCGTATCACGCATCGCGGCTTGTTCTCCAATGGACATTTTGCCCGCCGCAGTTTCTCCCGCGGCCGGCGCTCACGCAACAACTCAATTAGAGCGCCATGCGTCCAATTGGACGCCAAAGGACGCTCTAAGACTTTCGATCTGCTGCATCGTGCTTTCCGAAATCGACTCCGATTCTCGGGCCGATGCAGTCTGCTACTGCTTATCCAGACCGTAGACCGAATGCAAAGTGCGAACCGCAAGTTCGGTGTAGGGACCGTCGATCAGGATCGAAATCTTGATCTCGGAGGTGGTGATCGCACGGATGTTGATCGCCTTGTCGGCCAGCGCCTTGAAAGCGGTGGCGGCGACGCCCGCATGGCTCCTCATGCCGATGCCGATGACCGAGACCTTCGACATGCCGGCTTCCGACTGCACGACGTCGTAGCCGATCGTGGTCTTCAGCCGCTCGAGCACGGCAAGCGCCTTGTCGACATCGCCGGACGGCACGGTGAAGGTCATGTCGGTGAACTTGCCGTCCTCGGAAATGTTCTGGACGATCATGTCGACATTGATGTTGGCCTCGGCCAGCGGCCCGAAAATGCCGGCGGCGACGCCCGGACGGTCGCCGACACGGCGCAATGAAATCTGCGCTTCGTCCTTCGCATAGGCAATTCCTGTGACGACCTGCTGTTCCACGATCTCTTCCTCGTCGCAAATAAGCGTTCCGGGCGGATTGAGCAAATCCCCCATTCCGGGCGCGTCGGGATCATCGAAGGACGACCGCACGAAAGTACGCACCCTGTGCACCATGGCAAGCTCGACCGAGCGTACCTGCAGGACCTTGGCGCCGAGAGAGGCCATTTCAAGCATTTCCTCGAAGGAAATCTTGGCCAGCCGCCGCGCTTTCGGCTCGATGCGCGGGTCTGTGGTGTAGACCCCATCGACATCGGTGTAGATGTCGCAGCGGTCGGCCTTGACCGCCGCCGCGATGGCGACGGCACTGGTGTCGGAACCGCCGCGGCCGAGCGTGGCAATGCGATTGTCCGGCCCGATGCCCTGGAAGCCGGCGACCACCGCCACCTGGCTTTCGCCGAAGCGCTTGATCAGGAACGCGCCGTCGATGTCGAGAATGCGCGCAGCGCCATGCGCATTGTCGGTCTTGATCGGGATCTGCCAGCCTTGCCAGGAGCGGGCATGGACGCCCATGTTCTGCAGCGCGATCGCCAGCAGGCCGGCGGTCACCTGCTCGCCGGAGGCGACGACGACGTCATATTCGCGCGCATCGTGCATGGGCGAGGCTTCGCGCGTCCACTGCACGAGCTCGTTGGTCTTGCCGGCCATCGCCGAAACGACCACCGCAACCTCATGGCCGGCATCGACCTCGCGTTTGACATGGCGCGCCACATTGCGGATGCGGGCGATGTCGGCGACGGAGGTTCCGCCGAATTTCATCACGATGCGCGCCATGGAAGCGAAATGCCTTTGACTGGGTGCCGGACCGGCGGCCGAATAACGGAAAGGGAGCGCCCGCCTGGGCCGGTCGCCGAATTCGCGGCCTCCTTAACCAAATGCTACGGGTTTCGCAAGGCGTGCCGCCGCTTGCCCTGGGCGACGAAGGCGACACACGAGCGCAACGCGCGTACCCGCATACCCGTCGCATAGGCGCATCGGGCAACAGTGGAAATTTGCTGACTTGACATTCGCTGGCTCTCGACCGACTTCCTAACGCACCAGAGCGCGATCAGCAAAAGTGGTACGGTTTTGCGCCCGATCGCGCTCTGAACTTTTGTCTGCGGGAGACCACACGATGCCAGAACCCCGACGATCGACGATCGATGCCGGAGAAGTGGAGCGCTTTTCCGCCCTTGCCGCCGAATGGTGGAATCCGAACGGCAAATTCCGCCCGCTGCACAAGTTCAATCCGATCCGGCTTGCCTATATACGCGACCAGGTCGCGGCGCGCTTCGGCCGCGACCCGCGTGCGGCGCGGCCGTTCGAGGGCCTGCGCTTCCTCGACATCGGCTGCGGCGGCGGGCTGTTGTGCGAGCCGATGGCGCGGCTTGGCGCCGAAGTGGTCGGCGCCGACGCATCCGCCACCAACATCGAAGTGGCCAAGCTGCATGCGGCGGAGGTCGGCGTTACGGTGGATTATCGTGCCACGACGGCGGAGGATCTGGCCGGCGCCGGCGAGAAATTCGACGTCATCCTCAACATGGAAGTGGTCGAGCATGTTGCCGACATCGACCTGTTCGTGGCCAAATGCGGCGAGATGCTCAAGCCCGGCGGCATCATGTTCGTCGCCACCATCAACCGCACGCTGAAGGCGCTGGGCCTGGCCATTATCGGCGCCGAATATGTGCTGCGCTGGTTGCCGCGCGGCACCCACCAGTTCGGCAAGCTGGTGCGGCCCGACGAGCTGGAAAAGGCGCTTGCCGGCGCTGGCATGACCATCATCGACCGCACCGGCGTCGCCTACAATCCGCTCGCCGACCGCTGGCAGCGGTCGAAGGATATGGACGTCAACTACATGGTGCTGGCGGAGAAGGCACCGGTCTGAAACGGCGCGTTCGGATCAGATGCTGGCATCCGTCTCAGGCGGGCCAAGGCCAATGGTCTTCATGTACGAGGGCCGCGCGTTGAACGATGGCTAGTCGGCAAACCGTATGTAGTCTGCTGTGGGACTTCATGGGAGGGTCGCCTCGCCCCTCCTCCAGACCGAATATGCGACATCCCGGTTGTCCGTGAGACATCCCGGTATCCGTGACATGCAGGCGTCCGCCGGATCAAGCGCCTCAACGCATGGCGGCCCAGCCGGTCACGATGACAAGAACTAAGGTGACAAGGGCTCCCGAGACGTAAAGGACCGTCCTGACGCTGCCGCCTTTGGCCGCGTCGCCGCCGCGAAGGTAGATCGCCAGGTGAACCAGCCGGATAGCGAGGTGCAGCCAGACCAGCGCCGCCAGCTTAGTCGGCTCGACACCGACCAACATCGCCAGCATGGCAGGCACGACGAAGGGCGCCAGCGCCTCGACCGAGTTCATGTGCACCCGGTCGATCCGGTAGAGGAGGTTGTCGTCATCTGCCGGGACTATCGGACCTGAGAGCGCTCCCGCGCGCCCCTTCGACGAACCCGAATAGACCGCCAAAAGGACTGACAGAAGGCAGAGCGCGAGAATGCCAATAATGCTGAGGTTGTAGGCTTCCATGCTTGACCTCCGTTGCCTCGGATTACGTCAAGGCGAGACGGTGATCCGTGCCCGCGCGATGCGACCGTCAGGCTCCCTGGCGGGAGAACAGATCGTGGAATCGTTGCAGGTACAACGGCCAGCCTTGATCGCCGGCAACGCCATCACGCACGCCTTCCCAGCCTTCGCCATGCCGCTCCAGGTTACGGTGCTCGATCTCGACCCGGGTCCGGTTCTCCGTCTCGGCCGTGAACCGGACTTCCCACTCACTGGTCTTGTCGTGGTCAGCCTCGACCTGCCATTGCGGGCTGATGTCCCAGCTCAGGAGCACCCTGTTGGGCGGCTCGTAGGCCAGCAAGCGGGCCCATCGGCACTCGCTGCCGTCGACGCCGCGGTCATAGATGTGACCGCCAACTCGAGGCTCGAAGACCGTTTCGGCAATCGGAACGGCGAGCATGTTGTGCTCGCGGGGCTTGAAACTGCCGAACTCCTCGGTGAACACCTTGAATGCATGTGCAATGGGCGCGTGGACAACGATGGAGTGTCTCACGGGCGCGGGGGCCGGATGCGTGCTCATTTTTGCTCCTTCGATGGTTGCTCGACGGCCAACTTGTAGGCGGCCAGGGTCTTACTCCAGAATTGGTCAATTTCGGCGCGCAGGCTCGCCAGCCCAGCCTCATCGACCCGGTAGATTCGTTGCTTGCCGGACCGGGTATCGGCCACTAGCCCAGCATCCTTGAGTACTTTCAGGTGCTGCGAGACAGCTGACCGGGTCACCGGCAGGTCGCGAGCCAATTCGCCGACCGAACTAGGATGTTCGACCAACAGTTCGAAGATCGTGCGCCGGGTCGGATCGCCCAGCGCTGTCCAGCTATTCGCGTTAGTCACCACTAACGCGAAACTATACAGACCCCATGGCGTTGTCAACATTCACCGGCTGCGATCCGAACAAGAACATCACGCCGCCTGGCTTTGCGGCTTTGTGGTGATCTGGCTTTGCGCTTTCGTGGTGATGAAGACGCCGGCGGTGATGATGACGGCACCCGCCCAGGTCAGCAATTGATAGTGCTCGCCGAGAAAGATCGTCCCGGCAAACAGCCCGACCGCAGCCGCGACATAGCCGATCTGGCTGAGATAGACGGGACCGCCGACCGCTTGCAGCCGGAAAAAGAAGGCGAACATCGCCGCGGCCGACGCCACCTGCCCGACGACCACCAGCGGCACGCCGCCGAGCAGGGCGAGCGAACCGCCGCCCTGCAGCGTGAGGATGCCGCAAAGAAGCAGCGCAGCCGCTGCCAGATGGCTGCCGACGGCAAGCTCGATCGGCCCGGTCCCTTCGGGCCAATCCACCGTGCGATAGATGTTGCCAACGGCAAGGCTGACCGGGATGAGCAGCCCCACCGCTACCCAGAAGACGTCGGCCGGCTGGCCAGCCTCGCCGCGCGTCACCGCCACCATCACCGCACCAAGAAAGCCAACGGCAATGCCGACGACACCAAGCAGATTGGGGCGCCGAACGCCGAGCAGGATCGAAAACACCAGTGTGACCACCGGCGACAGTGTGAACATGATACCGGTGTAGCCGGCGCCGAGATGCGGAATGGCCGAGAACATCAGGAGATTGGGGAAGGCGTAGGACACCGCCGCGGTGACGAAGAAATAACGCAGCCTATGCGGGGTGAGCCGGATGCGCTGCCCGCGCAGCAGCAAGGCGCACAGAAGCACGCCGCCGGCGCCAAGCGAGATGACGAGCGCCCAGACCATGGCGGGAACGCCGGCCACTGTCGCGATCTTGCCGAACGGCAGCGTCAGGCCGAGCAGGCCGCCGGTGACGACCAGAAGGCCGAGCGCCGAATCCCAGAGAAATTTCATTTCGTAGCCCTATCGCCTATCTGCGGCTCTTGGCCGGCCTTGTATCTTGAGATAAGATAGCACAAAGATTCTTAATGTAAAGATATTTAACGGTGAGATAGATGGATCGCGCAGCGAAGGCCATCGAGCAGTGGAACAAGGAACGGCCGGATCTGGATGTTTCTCCGATGGCCGTGCTGGGACGGTTGAACGAGGCCTCGTCGCTGATAGCACGAGAACGCCTCGCTCCGCTGTTTGCCCGTTTCGGACTGCAATCCGGGGAATTCGATGTGCTGGCGACGCTGCGCCGTTCCGGATCACCTTACGCGCTGACGCCAACGGCTCTCTATGAAGCGACGATGGTGACGTCGGGCGCCATGACCAACCGGCTCGATCGGCTGGAGAAGGCCGGTTTGATCCTGCGCGGTCCGCACCC
Source organism: Mesorhizobium sp. M5C.F.Cr.IN.023.01.1.1 (assembly GCF_003997585.1). Classification (NCBI taxonomy): domain Bacteria; kingdom Pseudomonadati; phylum Pseudomonadota; class Alphaproteobacteria; order Hyphomicrobiales; family Phyllobacteriaceae; genus Mesorhizobium; species Mesorhizobium sp. M5C.F.Cr.IN.023.01.1.1. Next base: position 20,324 of record NZ_RZSU01000100.1, read on the forward strand.
CAACGATCGGCGCGGGATTGTCGTGCAGCTGACCGGAAAAGGTCTCACATTGGTCGATGAGGCGGTCGCCGCCCACGTCGCCAACGAGCACGAGATACTTTCCGGTCTGACGCGCACCGAACAAGAGACGCTTGCTCGCCTGCTGGAGAAATTGATAGGGAGCGTCAGCTAGCCTGTCAGTTCCGCTCGTCCGGGAAGCTTGGAATCGGCATGAATTCGACGCCGTCCTCGGCCAGGCTCTTCGCCTCCTCCAGCGTCGCCTCGCCATAGATGCCGCGCGGATCGCTCTCGCCGAAATGGATCTTGCGCGCTTCCTCGGCAAACTTGTCGCCGACATAGTCGGCGTTCTCGCGCACCTTCTCGGCCATCGCCTTCAATTGCGCCAGCGCCTGCTTCTGGGCCTCGCCCATGGCGAGCGCGATCTTCTCCTGCTTGCGACCGGTGGAGACGGCCGGCGCCATCAACGCCTTCTCTATCCTGTGCGAGCCGCAGGTCGGGCAATCGACGAAGCCACGCTTCTTCTGGGTGTCGAAATCGTCGTTGCTGCGAAACCAGCCCTCGAATTCGTGCTCGTGCTCGCAAATCAGGGAAAACCGGATCAAGATGCTGCACCCCTGAGCGGCAGTGCCTCAGCCTGTCCGCCGTTTACGGCAAAATCCCGCGCATTCTTCAGGTTTGGGATCTTCTTGCGCGCGGCGACCGAATGCGCCGGGTCGACCTCGGCGATGATCACCGCCGGTTCGTCATGTGCCGCTTCGGCGACGATGCGGCCCCAAGGGTCGACGATCAGCGAATGGCCATAGGTCTCGCGGCCGTCCTCGTGCAGTCCGCCTTGCGCCGCGGCAACGACATAGGCGCCGTTCTCGATGGCGCGCGCCCGCAGCAGCACATGCCAGTGCGCCTCGCCGGTCTGGCGGGTGAAGGCGGCGGGCACCGAAAGCAGGTCGGCGCCGGCCAGCGCCTCGGCGCGGAAGAGCTGCGGAAAGCGCAGATCGTAGCAGACGGCGAAACCCAGCCTCGCACCATCTATCCCGGCGCCGCTGATCTCCGTGACGACGGCCTCGGTGCCCGGCTCGTAGGCGGATGATTCGCGCCAGCTTTCGCCATTGTCGAGATCGACGTCGAACATGTGGATCTTGTCGTAGGTGGCGATCGTGGCGCCATCCGGTCCGAACAGAAGCGCGCGGTTGGCGAGCTTGCCGTCGGCGCGCAGGATGGCGGTCGAGCCGATATGCAGGAAGACGCCAAGTTCTTTCGCCAGCTTGCGCGAGGTCGAGACGATGATGTCCTTGTCCTCGCAAGTGAAGGAGGCGGCCCGCGCTTGGCTGTCGCGGATCAGCGCACCGGTCATTTCCGGTGACTGGATATAGGTCGCACCCTGGCCCGCGGCCTCGCGCACCAGCCGCTCCAGATCGACCGCATTGCGCTCGGGGCTGGTGCCCGAACGCATCTGGATCGCCGCCGCCTTGAAAGCACCCATCGTCACATCCTTAATTCGCCGAGCCGTTGGCGAGCAGACGGTCCAGCCGGCCCTCCGCCTCCAGTTCATGGAGATCGTCGCAGCCGCCAACATGCGTATCGCCAATGAATATCTGCGGAAAAGTCGAGCGGCCATGGGCGCGGGAAATCATTTCCCGGCGCAGTTCCGGCGAGAAGGAGGCGTCGTGCTCGGTGTAGGCAACGCCCTTGCGCTCGAGCAGCCGCTTGGCCGCCGTGCAATAGCCGCACATCATCCGTGTATAAATCGTCACGTCGACCATCGGTCAGCAATCCTGCCTTTCTCAGATCTATATAGTCGCGGACTCGTCGGCCCGAAAGTCCCCCGGCAGCACGCGCGCAAAGGTCAGCACGTCGACAGTCCCGGCACCGCCCTTCCTCAGCGCCTTGGCGACCGCGCGGACAGTGGCGCCGGTGGTATAGACATCGTCGATCAAGAGCACCCGGCGGCCGGCGATCTCGATCTCGGCCTCCTCGGGCACTCTGAATGCGGCTCGCACATTCTCCTCGCGTTCTCGCCGCTCCAGCCCGACCTGCTGGCGGGTGAGTTTGACGCGCCTGACCGCCGAGGGCGCAAAAGGCAGGCCACCAAGTTGCGATACCGCCCTTGCCAGTTCCGCCGACTGGTTGAACTGGCGCCTGAAAAAACGCCGCCAGTGCAGCGGCACCGGCACGACCACATCGGCTTCCGCGATTAGTTCGGCACCGGCGCGCAGCATCCAGCGCGCCATCCACGGCGCC
>NZ_RZSU01000101.1:0-22351 GCF_003997585.1 Mesorhizobium sp. M5C.F.Cr.IN.023.01.1.1
GCGGCGAGCCGCTCCAGTCGGTGGCGTGGCCGTCGCCGCCGATCGTCGCCGGCGGCCAGCATGTCGTCGTCGTCGGCGGCGGCGACACCGCGTCCGACTGCGTCGGCACCGCCTTCCGCCAAGGCGCCGTTCGTGTCACCCAGCTCGACATCCGGCCGCAGCCGCCGGAAAAGGAAGACAAGCTTTCGGTCTGGCCCTACTGGGCGACGAAGATGCGCACCTCGTCCTCGCAGGCGGAAGGCGCCGAACGCGAGTTCCAGGTGGCGACGCTCGAATTCATCGGCGAGGACGGCGCGCTGACCGGCGTCAAATGCTGCGAGGTCGATGAAAAGCGCAAGCCGATCGCCGGCACGGAATTCGTTATCCGCGCGGATCTCGCCTTCATCGCTATCGGCTTTGCTGGGCCGGCCGCGGTCGGGCCAGTGTCGGAACTGGCTGGCCAGATGAAGATCGCCATCGACAGCCGCCGCTCGAACAACGTCGAGGCCAATGATCGCGACTACAAGACCAGCGTCGAAAAGCTCTATGCAGCGGGCGATGTGCGCCGCGGTCAATCGCTGGTCGTCTGGGCGATCCGCGAGGGCCGTCAGGCAGCGCGTTCGATCGACGAGGCGCTGATGGGATCGAGCGTGCTGCCGCGCTGAGACCGTTTGGAAACGCTACTCCCGCGGCCATCTGAGGGCGCTTTGCCCTTCAGGTGTCCCGGGGGCAGGTTTACGGACGATCGCCGTGGTCGTTTCGGTTGTGGCCGCGGCCGCAGGCTGCCGCCTTGGCGGCCAAGAAAAATCGTCGGCGCGGCCGGGCGAAGCAGCGGGCGCCTTGCCCTCGACGACGAATTTTTCACCGGGCCCGGCTTGGCCGGCGCTGCGGCACCGAGGAGTTCCGAACCGCCGTCGAGTGCCGGTGATTTCGAGTCGGCGTCGGTAGCCGGGGCGGCGGCCTCAGTCTTTTCGTTCGAGGGTGGACTACGCTACTGGCCCAGTACCGGCAAGCATCGAAGGACCTTTACAATCATAAAGGTACGTCACCGGTCTCGCGGCTCACCTATGACGATCTAGACGCGCATTCGAGTGAAGTCTTCTTCAACGCGATCCACAATCCGACTGGCATTTTCGTAAAGGCCTCCTCGGTGCCGGCGGCATCAGGGAGGGTTTTCTCATGACGAGGACTTCTTACGGAAATGGGGGGCTACTCAAACACATTCAGTGATCAGCGCGGGGGCGGCGTCAGCTATTTCACCGCCGATCTTGGATATAATTTCTTGAACGCGCCGCGCTACCGCATCGGTGCTTTTGTTGGCAACAATTTCTGGCACGAGAGCTACGACGCTTTCGGTTGCACGCAGCAGGCGACCAACTGGAGGACCTGTGTGCCAACCGTCCCGACCTACGTCAACCTCATCAGCCAGGACAACGATTGGCATTCGCTGCGACTCGGCTTGGCCGGGCAGACGCAACTCACCGCGCGACTCAGCCTTTCTGGTGACGTGGCGTTCCTCTTCACGCGGCTCGACGGCAAAGATCAGCACCACATGCGCCCCAAGATCAAGCTAATTCCCGAAGACGGCGATGGGCATGGCGTCCAGCTCGAGGCGGTGTTGAACTACAAGGTCACGGATTTGTTCAACATCGGCGTCGGCGCCCGCTACTGGGCCGTGGCGAATAACGGCACGGCTCATTTCGAAGAGGCAATGGGCGGTCGTGGTTCCCCGCAGGCCGACGATTGGAAGGCAAAGCGCTACGGCGTGTTCGTGCAGGCCAGCATCAAGTTCAACTGAGAGAGCAAGAACCGGGGAGAGCGGCGATGCCACTCCAGCTCATTACGATCATTGGATCAACAGAAGGAAGTTTTCCGAAGAGTTCTGCAGGCGTGCGCAAAGTCGCCAGACAAAGTTCTCTGGTCCATAGTGTACGTGCCGTCACGCCCGTTCTCGACATGGTTGAATGATACGTCCCGCGCGATAGATCAAAGTCGTTCTTCATTGGTTTTCCGGAAATCGCGGGAGCACAGCGTGCAGTGACCCTCGGCTGCTGGTTTTCTGTCAACGCGCAGATGAGGGAGAATGAGCGTACAGCAAAAATCATCAGTGCTGTCGCTTTCGCCAAAGCCCGCCGCAGCTAAACGGGGCCCCACGTCCGGTAGCGCCCCTGCCGGTCACCTCACGGATGCCGAGTTCGGCACCAGCCCGAGCGCAGCACGCTGGCTAATTTTCAGCTCGGCCGCGACCAGACCTGCCGACACCAGCGGCCGCGCCAGCACCAGCTCGATCAGCGCCGGCAGGCTCGAGTTTTTGCGCCGGTTCCTGAGCCGGCGCTCCATCTGGCTTTTGGCCAGCGCCTGGATGATTGCAAGGCTGAAACAGTCGATGGAACGCCCCTCCAGCGAAGCCGAACCGGACGAGGCGCGCGCGCCAGGTCCTTCGGCTGCCATCGGCACGCTGGGTTTAAGTGCTTGGGGTGACACGGCGTGATCTCCGCCGTTGGCGGGAACAGGCGGTAGAACAGCTGGATGTTCTCAAATGCATGCGGGATTGCCCAGATCTGGCCGCCCTCCCCCGTTGCGATCTGACCGGCTTCCATCTTCCAGGTAAGCGCCGCACGCAGGCTCGGGAAGGAGTCGTTGTAGTCGTATCCAGCATCGGGTAAAAACGGGTAACCGGCACTTAAAGGCGTTGTAGTGTCGCCACCAGAAATACTGCTCCGTGGTGCTGGCCTTTGCGTGGGGGCGCAACACGGCAACTACCCGCTCAAAACGGTTGGTCCTCTACCTCTTATTCACCGTCGCTTTCCTCGCGGCCTAACCCGGCCGGAATATCCGTTGCCAGAAAAAGGCCTCGCGGCCGGTTCGAGGCGCATCCCTCCTCCGAAGCAGCACGCTCAAGTATCGTCACAAGCCCCGAGCGCTTCGCGTTCGGCGATGTCCAAATTCCGACAATGTCGGATACAGTCAGATCTACTGGATTGCGTTTGAATGGTTTTCTCATTTGGCACAGTACATGCGGGTCATCCGCAAAACACGTGACCGACCAACAAGAATTCGCATGATCACCTTACCACAACATACAGCCGCCTCGGAACAATCACTTGGCCCCTGATCGCCCGCCCCGGCACCACAACCGGAGTCATCGATGTTCTGACGGGCTGCCCTAGGATACCTGCTGCGACAGGGCTTGCCCTGGTGACGACCACTCCGGCTCCGCCGGTTACCGACGAGGGCAACGTGACGGATTTCCTGCTTTTCAACGGCATGGAGGTGGCTGTCATTCCCGACCACCGAAGCGAGCGACAAATTCTATCTCAACGCCGAGCAAGAGCTGGTGTTCGCCGATGAAGACAGCCCGGCCTTCATGGCAGGCGCATTCGAGTTCCTGTCCGCGCTGTGGCTCGATGAAGAAAAGGTGAGGCAGGCATTCCGTCCGGCAATGGCGTCGGGTGGCACGATCATAGCGCGTGTCTGTTTCGCGGTACGGAACGGTTCTTCCGTCCAGGCTACAATGCCAATCTGATCGACTCCTGGCTGCCGGCCTTGGAGGGCGTCGTCGAGAAGCTCGAACGCGGCGTGGACGTCGCGGATGTTGGATGCGGTCATGGTGCATCGACCGTGCTCATGGCACAGGCCTTCCCCAATTTCGCGCTTCGTCGGCTTCGACTATCATGCCCCTTCGATTGAGCGCGCCCGCAAGGCGGCCGAGGTAGCCGGCGTCGGCGTCAACACGCGGTTCGACGTCGCCGCCGCCAAGAGCTATCCCGGAACCTACGACCTCGTCACATTCTTCGATTGCCTTCACGACATGGGCGACCCGACGGGCGCCGCCACCCATGTCCACGGATCGCTCAAGCCGGATGGCACGTGGATGATCGTCGAGCCGTTCGCGCATGATCATCTGGCGGCGAACCTCAATCCCGTCGGACGCGTTTACTATGCCGCTTCCACGTTCGTGTGCACGCCCGCGTCCGTGTCGCAGGAAGTCGGGCTCGCGCTTGGAGCCCAGGCCGGTGAGGCGAGGCTGCGCAAGGTGGTGACCGGTGGCGGCTTCAAGCGATTGCGTCGCGCCGCGGAGACACCGTTCAACATGGTGCTGGAGGCCCGCCCTTAGCGTGGCCGTCGCCAGAAATTGCAGCTCATCGCATTTGATGAAGATCACCGCCAAAATCCGGACGCATCGGGCTTTTCAAGGCGTCTGGGTTCACGCAGAGGTCGCTGCCGAGCCGCCTTCTCTAAACCACTGAAGTCGATGTCCGGCGGCAGATTCTTTCCCTCTCTGCGGCCACAAGGCGAGCAGCCTCGCTGTAGGCGTCTTCCCGCCCAGTGCTTTCTCGACCCGCCGCGGTGGGCTGATCGTCTCGGATCGTCATCAAAGCGGTGGACGCCGGTGCGAAGTCTGGGCATGGAGATCGGCACCTCCGAGGTCGAGCGGATCTGCTAAAAGCGCCAGGAGCGGCACGCGACCAGTGGCCTATTTACGACACGATGGGCTTCCACCTTCGCAATACGCTCGGTGAGTGTCATCTGGATAGCCTCATCGTGTTTGCAGCTTCACGACGCCTTACGACGCAACGCCGTTTGGTATCCAAGCCATTGGTGGATTTCAGCGGCTATACGCTCGGCATGCGCGGTGACTTCGGGAATTCCCATCAATTCGCCAACGCTGCCGCGCGCCAGCGGCCCGCTGACGAAAATGCTGTCGGTCGGTCGGCCGGAAGTGCTGACCGCACGGCCTTGGCTGTCGGTCGCCAGGCCAAGGCCAATCGGGTCTAGCCGGACCAGTCCCATTCGCCCGAGATCGGCAATTGCTGTGTTGGTCCGGAAAATATCGGCATGCGCCGGCCCGGTCGTGACGACCACCCTGTCGAACGTCTCGGTTGTCTGAGTGGGTTGGCGCCTTGGCCGCAGCGTGACCCGAATGCGCCCGTCGACCTGCTCGGCGCCGACGATCGATGCGGCGCGATAGGCGAGCATGCCTTCGGCAACGCGGCGATCGAGCACGTCCGCGACCTGTGGCGCGATGCGGAAGCGATGCACATCCCACAGCGTGCGCAAATGGCGCACGAGGCGGCGTTGCTCGTCGAGCGGCAGGGCCTGCCAGATGATTTGTCCCTGACGTCGGACGGCATCGAGGACCGGGTGCCAGTCTTCGCCCCGACGCTTGGCATCTAGGATCGTGGCCCGGATGCGTCTGAGCATCACTGTTGCGCTGCGTGAAGGCAGACTGATGAAATCACCAATCGGGTCGCCCGGGAGCACCGCGTGGCTGCGCGAACGATAACCATGACGTGACAGCGCGACGATGCGGCTACGATGCCCATTGCGGTCCAGCGTGGCAATGATATCCGCCGACGTCAATCCAGTGCCGACTACGAGCACTTGGTCGTCGCGGCCGATCGCTTGCAGCCCTCCGAGATCATAGGGATTGGCCACCAGCCGGGCAGCAGCAGCCACAGACCGCAGGGCCGATGGCAAGGCCGGTGGCGGATGCGTCGCCGCAATCACTAGGGCGTCGGCTGCGAGCGTCCTTCCATCAGCGAGAATCAGGATGTAGCCCTGGCCACTAAGCTCGACTGACGCGACGGCGGACCTGACATGACGGATCACTTTGCCGAACAGAAAGGGTTGGAGATAAGATTCCACGTAGCGCCCGAAAACGCGTCGTTGTGGGTAGAGTGCTCCATTTGCGGCAATAGCCTCGGCATCGTCGAGAATCGCGCCGGTCTGCTCCAGCCAATCGGCAAAGTGGCTGTCCTGGCCGGAGATCAGCGTCATTCTCGACGCCGGCACATTGATGCGGTGTGAAGGATCGGCCGTCGAGTAGGCCAGACCATAGCCGAGCCCCTCTCTGGGCTCGACGACCACGATATCGGCAGCACCGGCGGGCAGCAGCCGCGCAAGATGAAACGCGGTCGCCGCACCGGAAAAGCCGCCACCGATGATGGCTACGACCGGTCCCCTGCCCAAGTCTCTGGCGCTCAAGACTGACTCGCGCGCAGTGCCGAAGGCCGATGGTCGCCGGCCACCGTTTCGCCGAACGGTCCCATGTTCACTGCCGTCGGGCGCGTCGAGATTTCATGATCGAGCGGCAACAACGGCAACACCAGTTCGCCAAACCGATAGGCCTCCTCCAGATGCGGATAGCCGGACAGGATAAAGCTATCGATGCCAATGCGCCGGTATTCGTCGATCCGTTCCGCAACTGTCGCCGCATCGCCGACCAGGGCGGTGCCGGCGCCGCCGCGCACCAGGCCAACGCCAGCCCACAGGTTCGGACTGATTTCGAGCTTGTCGCGGCGGCCGCCATGAAGCCGGCTCATGCGCGACTGGCCGACGGAATCCATGCGCGCGAAAACCTTCTGCGCCTCGGTTATCGTGTTGTCGTCCAGGCGGCTGATCAGGCGGTCGGCATCGGCCCAGGCCTCATAATTGGTCTCGCGGACGATGACATGCAGCCGGATGCCGAAGGTCACCTGGCGCCCGGCTTTCTCGGCAAGACCGCGCACATAGGCAATCTTTGCCGCGACGTCCGCCGGCGGTTCGCCCCAGGTCAAATATTTGTCGATCTGTTCGGCGGCGACCGCGTTAGCGGCATCGGACGAGCCGCCGAAATAGAGCGGCGGATGTGGCGTCTGCACGGGCGGAAACAGTAGGCGACCGTCCTCGATACGGAAGTGCTTGCCTGCGAACGCTACGGTCTCGCCGCGAAGCACCGCCTTGTAGATGTCGAGGAATTCCCGCGTCACCTCATAGCGCTCGTCATGGCTGAGGAAGATGCCGTCGCCCTTGTTCTCGACCGGATCCCCGCCGGTGACGACGTTGATGAGCAGCCGTCCGCTGGAAATGCGGTCGAGCGTCGAGGTCTGCGCGCGGCTAGCGTCGGCGATTGCAGGCCCGGCCGGACGGCGACAAGGAAGCGAAGCCGCTGCGTCAGCGGTGCCAGCGCCGACGCCACGACCCAGCTATCTTCGCAACTGCGTCCTGTCGGCAGCAGCGCGCCATAGTAGCCGATGGCATCGGCGGCTTTCGCGACTTGGGTGAGATAGGGCAAGTCGACCGCCCTGCCCCCCCTCTGAGGTGCCGAGATAGCGGCTGTCGCCATGAGTCGGCAGAAACCACAGGACCTTGATCCTGTCGGGAGTGGCAATGCTCATGAATGGTCCTCTGTGATTTGGAGGCGCTTCGCTCAGCTCCAGGCATGGAGCGGCGGATTTACGTCGTTGAGGTAGTAGTTGCCGAGGATCGCGTATTTCCAGCGCACCGGATCGTGCAGCGTGTGGGTGCGGGCGTTGCGCCAGTGCCGGTCGAGATTGTGCTCGGCCAGCGTCGAGCGTGTGCCGGCGAGCTCGAACAGCTTGTTCGTGGCAATGATGGCGATCTCTGTCGTGAGGATCTTGGATTCGGCAACCGCGATCTGCGCTTCCGCGACGGTCTTCTCGTTCGGGTCGGCCACGGCGCGATCTACCGCAAGCCCGGCCCTTTCCAGAACCGCCTCTGCCGCGTTGGCCCGCAGGCGAAGGTCGCCAATCGCCTGGATCGTATAAGGATCCTGCCAGGCATGATCGACGCCGCTGTCGATCCAGGCGCGCGACTTGGTGCGCACGAAGCCGACAGTCTCGTCGATCGCCGCCTTGGCGATGCCGAGATCGACCGCGGCCTGGATGATCTGGAAGATGGCGCCGTCGGCCGTCGGCCTGTCATAGCCCTTGTAGCCGGGGACAAGATGCGTTTTGGGCACCTTGACATTGTCGAGCAGGACCGTGCCGGACAAAGTCGTCTTCTGTCCGAAGCTCGACCAGTCGTCGATCACCGTCAGTCCGGGCGCGCCGCGATCGGCGATGGCATACCAGGCGCGCCCCTCGTCATCGAGCGCCACGATCGGAACCAGATGGGCAAGCAGAGCACCGCTCGAATAGAATTTCTGGCCGTTGACCACGACATGGTCGCCGGCGTCGACGAACTTTGTCTCGAAGTCGGCCGCGCGCTTGGAGCCGAACTCGGAGAACGCGTTGCCGAAGCGCGTGCCGGACAGCACCTCAGCGAAAAGCAGCTTCTTCTGCGCCTCGTCGGAGACGGTGCGGATAGCGGCGACGACGCCAAGATGGTTCTGCGGAATCTGGCCGAGCGACGGATCGGCCGCCGAGATGATGGTGATCACCTTCGACAGGGTCACATAGGAGAGCTCCGGCCCGCCATAGGCTTTCGGCACGTTGATCGACCACAGGCCGCTCTGCGAAAACGCATCGAGCTCTTCCTTCGGCCAGATGCGTTCACGATCCCGCTTGGAGGCATCCCTGGCGAATTCGGCGGCGAGTTTTTCGGCGACAGCGATTGCCTCGGCATCGGCCTTGATCACATGCGCCTTGGCAGAGGGTCGTTCGACCGGCGGGACGGCACTGCGGCTATCCGACGCCTGCCTGGATTGGATGGTCATGCTGCTGTCTCCTTGGGAAAATGTTGCGGTGGAAGCGGCGCGCCGGTAGTAGGTTTTGATATCGGTGCGCTGGCGCAAGTTGGCAGCCGATCCTTCCAGCACGCTGACGCCGTTCTCGAGCACGGTGGCGCGGTCGGCGTATTTCAGCGCGACCGCCGAATTCTGTTCGGCAACGAGGATCGAAAGGCCTTCGTCGCGGTTGAGCCGTTTCAGGGCGCTGAAGATCTCGTCGACGATCAGCGGTGCCAGCCCCATCGACGGCTCGTCCAGAACAAAGAGTTTCGGCCGCGACATCAGACCCCGGCCGATAGCCGTCATCTGCTGCTCGCCCCCGGAAGTGAGGCCGGACCGGGTTCGCCGCTTCTCGGCGAGCCTTGGGAAAAGTGAATAGACACGATCCAGGTCCGCCTTGACGCCCGTGCGAGAGGACGAGCGTCCGAGCGCGCCGGTGAAGAGGTTCTCTTCGACCGTCAGCGAGCGGAAGCAATGCCGGCCCTCGAGGACTTGGACAAGGCCGCTGCGGACTAGGTGCGAGGGGCTTGCCCTTGAAACATCCTCGCCACCGAAGGTGATCCGACCGGCGGTAATGGCGCCGCGCTCGGCCGGGAGGAGATTGGATACGGCGCGCAGCAGTGTCGTCTTGCCGGCACCGTTGGAGCCGAGCAGCGCGACGATCTCGCCCCTGCCAACCAACAGGTCGACGCCGTGTAGGGCGGCGATGGCGCCGTTGTAGACAGCCTCCACGCTGCTAACTGACAGTATCGGGTATTCCGGGATGGACATCGATGACTCCGCTCGGGAAGGTGGATGGCGCGGCCGGCCAGATTTGTCGGCCGCACCATACCAAATTCAGTTGCTGACCACCGCGTCGGCGTCCTCGGCCGTGCGGATCTTGATGCCCTTTTCCTTGGCATACGCCTCGGACGACTTCTCGATGATCGGACGCAGCAGCTTCCAGTCGGGAGCGATCCAGTCGGAGACGACATTCCACTTCTTGCCGTCCCATTGCTGGAAGGTCACGTAGCCGTCACCCTCGTGATTGTCCCAGGAGACGTTGATCGAGTGGAACAGGTCCTTGGCGCCGAGTGCCTCGACGCGCGCCGGATCGAGCTTGAGATGCTCGAAGCCCCAACGCACTTCGTCGCCGGTCAGCGTGCGGTTGCCGAACTTGGCCTGTGCGATGCGGACCGCCTCGACATTGAGGATGCCATTGACGATGCCGAGATTGTGGTAGACCGAGCCGATGCGGCTTTTGTCCTCGAGATTGCCTTTGCCGTCGCCGTAGACCGTTTTGACGATCTCCTGGACCACCGGATACCGCTCACCCGAGGCCTGGGTGGTGATGGCCGTATAGCCCTTGGCGGCATCGCCGGCGGGGATGACATCCTCTTCGGAATTCGACCAGACATTGCCTATGATGTGATCGGCCGGGAAGCCTGTCTTCTGCGCGGTCTTCAAGGCGACGGGGTTCATCACGCCCCAGCCGCGCAGCACGACATAGTCAGGATGCTCGCGCCGGATGGTCAGCCACTGCGCCTGCTGCTCGTTGCCGGGATGCGGCACCTCGATCTGCGACAGCTCGAAGCCGTATTTCTGCGACAGCAGCTCATAGATCGGGATCGTCTCCTTCCCATAGGGCGAGCCGTGATAGAGCACGACGATGTTCTTGCCCTTGAGCTTGTCGAGGCCTCCTTCCTTGGACGCGATGTAGTTCACGATGCCGGAGGTCTCGCTGTAAGGATTGAGCAGCAGCGGGAAGACGTAAGGGAACACCCGCCCGTCGGTCGTGTCTGTGCGGCCGTGGTTGATGGTGATCAGCGGCACCTTGTCGTCGGTGATGCGATCGATCATGGCATAGGCGATGCCGACCGAGAGTGGATTCCAGGCAGCGATGCCGGGATTGCTCTTCAACCGTTCATACACCTCGACGCCCTTCTCGACCTCATATTGCGTCTCGCCTTCGCTCCAGGCCAGCTTGGCGCCATTGACGCCGCCGTCGCGGATGTTGATCAGGTTGAGATAGTCGATGAAGCCACCGAAAAAGCCGGTTCCGCCGGCCGCATACGGACCGACACGGTAGCTCTGCAGGGGAAAGTATTGTTCTTCGGCGTGAACCGCCGTCGCGCCGAGCACGAAGGCCGTGGCGATCGCCGCTTTTCTTAGGTGACTGAAGAAGGTCATTGCTTACGTCTCCTGATGGGTTGGTCCGAGCGGAGGAGGAAGTTGAGCGGCAATCAGCTGGACCTTGAGCCGATCCGTCGTTTGAGGCGGTCGAAGAGGGCCGACAGCCCGCTCGGTTCCGCGATGAGGAAGATGATGATAATGGCGCCGAGCACGATGCGCTGGCTCATGTCGAGAACGCCCGAATCGAACAGGCCGCCGAACAGGAATGCGCCGAGCCGGGACAGAAAGAGCGGGAGGACAACGATGAACGCCGCACCCAAAACGCGCCACGGATCGAGGCCAGCCCGCCGATGATGATGATGAACAGGATCTGGAATGAGCGGTCGAGATTGAAGCCTGCCGGCTCGACGGTGCGCAGATAGGTGAAGGCCCACAGCACGCCGGCGATACCGATGATGAACGACGAGATGGCGAACGCCAGAAGCTTGGTTCGCAGCACCGGCACACCGATGACGCGTGCGGCGGTTTCGTTGTCCCGCACGGCGATGAAGTTGCGACCGGTCGCGCTGTTGACCAAGCGCCAGACGAGGGCCGTCAGCACCATGACCGTGGTGACCGAAAGCAAATAGCGGCCGGTCGCGCTGTCGAGCGAAAGACCGGCGACGGCCAGGTGCGGCGCCGAGATCACCCCGGACGGGTTGTCGTTGGAGAACCAGCCGAACTTGGTCAGCGCCCATTGCACGAAGAACTGGGCGGCGAGCGTCGAGACGGCGAGGTAGAAGCCGCGCAGCCTGAGACTGGGCAGGCCGAACACGACGCCGAAGCCGGCGGCGGAAATTCCGGCCAGGATCATGGTCACCGCCAGCGGCAGGCCTTCGACCCTGAGGTTGAAATTGTAGGCGCCGAACGCGCCCACCGCCATGAAGGCGGAAGAGCCAAGCGAGAGCTGGCCGCAATAGCCGGTCAGCAAATTGAGGCCGACCGCCGCCAGGCTGAGCGCCAGGAATGGCAGCAGGATCGCCTCGACCAGATAGCCCGAAGCATAGGCAGGGACCACGCCGTAGGCGACGACGAACAGGGCGGTCGCCAACGCCAGCTTCTGAACGAGTTTCGCCCAGTCGACTGGAAGCCTTGCGGCGTCGAGAGCTTGCACGGCCATGGTTCAGACCCTTTCGACGGTTTTCTGGCCAAACAGGCCGGAGGGGCGCACCAAAAGCACAACCAGCGCCAGCGCATAGGCGAACCAGCCCTCGATGCCGCCGCCGACGAACGGGCCGAGATAGACCTCGGCCAGCTTCTCGCTGGCGCCGATGATGAGGCCGCCAACGATGGCGCCGAGGATGGAATCGAAGCCGCCAAGCACCAGCACCGGCAGCGCCTTCAGCACGATCAGCGACAGCGAGAACCGGACGCCGAGACGCGCGCCCCACAACAGTCCGGCGACCAGCGCGACGAAGCCGGCCGCCGTCCACACGGTGCCCCAGATGCGAGGCAGCCGCAGCCCGACGGCGAGGGCCGCGAACTGATCGTCGGCGACGGCGCGAAACGCAAGGCCGATCCGCGTCCAATAGAAGAAGGCGCTGAGGCCTGCGACCATGGCGGCGGCGATCGCCGCCGCCAGCAGGTCGAAGGATGAGATCAGTATGCCGCCGACCTCGAAGGGGGTGTCGTCGATGCCGAGGTCGAGCCCGTGCACCTGCGTGCCCCAGATAAGCTGGGCGGCACCTTCGATGATGTAGGAGAGCCCCAGCGTCGCCATGAACAGCGTCATCGGCGAGCGGTTGACCAGTGGCCTGAGCACGGTCCGCTCGATGGTGAAGCCGAGCGCGACCATGACCGCGAAGGTGATGAGCAGCGAAAGCGCGAAGGGGATGCCGCGTTCGACGAGGCTGACAAAGGTGAGCGCTGCGAACAGCACCATCGACCCCTGCGCGAAGTTCAGCACGCCCGACGTCTTGTAGATCAGCACGAAACCTATGGCGACAAGCGAATACATGACGCCAGAGAGCAGGCCGCCGACCAGCACTTCGATGACGAAGAGGAAATCATAGTAGCTCATCAGATGTCCTCGCCATTCTCGCCCTCGGCGGTGCCGATATAGGCCCGGATCACTGCCGGATCGGCCCTGACCTCGGCCGGCGTCCCGTCTGCGATCTTGCGGCCGTAGTCGAGCACGGCGACGCGGTCGGAGAGGCCCATGACGACGCCGATGTCGTGCTCGATCAGGATGATGGTGACGCCGTGCCGGTCGCGCGCGGCGCGCACGAAGCCGGCCATCTCGGCCTTCTCGGTCGCCGTCATGCCGGCCATCGGCTCGTCGAGCAGCAGCAGCTTCGGCTCGGCGACCAGCGCGCGCGCCAGCTCGACCCGCTTCTGCAGGCCGTAAGGCAAGGTGGCGACGAGGCGGTCGGCGACGCTTTCGAGATGCAGGAAGGCGACTATCTGATCGGTCTTTTCGGCGATTCCCGCATCTTCGCTCCGGGCGCGTGGCAGACCTGCAATATGTTCGACGAAACTGGCGCGCCTGGTGTGGACGCGGCCGCACGCGATGTTGTTGCGCACGGACAGACCGCCGAATAGCGCCAGGTTCTGGAAGGTTCGCGCAACGCCGAGCCGTGCTAGACGGCTCGCCGGCACCCGGGAGAAGGACTGCCCGCCGATCGCAATCCTGCCGCGGTCGGCGTGATAGAGGCCGCTGATGATGTTGATCAGTGAGGACTTGCCGGCGCCGTTGGGGCCGATCACCGCGCGGATCTCGCCGACTTCCACTTCGAGATCAACATCGCTCAGCGCCTTGACCCCGCCAAAGGAAATGCCGATCCCGCTCAGCGCGAGAACCACATCCGGCCGTGACGACAGGCGTGCCAGACGCCTGTCGCCGACGGGGTTAGCCACCGCGAGGATGGCGGAAATTTCGGACGCGCGCTCGTATGCGGCCGCTCCCAGCGAAGCACCAATCATGAAACATTCCTGCTTTTGAAGGCGTGTCGGCTGCGGCCCCGTGGGCCGCGCCCGTCCTATTCCGCGGCGACAAGCTCCCTGTCGCGAGCTGCTTCCAGTTCGCGCACCAGAGGAATGACGCGCTTGCCGAAGAACTCGACCTCTTCCTGGAAATGCAGGAAGCCGAGCAGGATCAGGTCGGCACCGGCGTCCTTCAGTTTCAGGATGCGTTCGGCGATCTGTTCCGGCGTGCCGATGAGATTGCTGCGGAAGCCGTCATTGTACTGAACGAGATCCTCGAGGGACGACTTCGCCCAATTGCCTTCGCCTTCCGGCGAGGCCTTGCCGGCATTCTTGACCTGATCGGCAAAGCCCTGCACCGCCTCCGGATTCGCCTTGGCGATGATCTCGTCGAGCACGGCGCGCGCTTCCTGCTCGCTCTCGCGGGCGATGGCGAAAGCGTTGACGCCGATCCTAACCTTGTGGCCGTTGGCTTTCGCCTTGGTGCGGATGTCGTCGACCTGCTTCCGGATCTCCTCCGGGGTATTGCCGTTGGTGAAATACCAATCGGAGACACGAGACGCCATGTCGCGAGCGGCTCGCGACGAGCCGCCCTGGAATATCTCGGGCAAGGGCTCGATCGGCTTCGGCTTCATGGAATAGTTGGTGAAGCGGTAGAAATCGCCCTTCAGCGTGAAGCTGTCTTCCGTCCAGATGCCGCGCAACGCTCGGATAAATTCCTCCGACCGGCGATAGCGCTCGTCATGATCGAGCCAGAGTTCGCCAATCGCGGCGAACTCGCCTCGGAACCAGCCGCTGACGACATTGACGGAGACGCGGCCATTGGTCAGGTGGTTGATGGTAGCGATCTGCTTGGCCGCCAGCGCAGGGTTCCACGGACCGGGCAGGATCGCTGCGATGACCTTCAGCGTTGTGGTCGCGGCAAGCAAGGCATGGCTGAACGAGACTGATTCGTGCTGGTTGTCGGCCCCATAGCCGGCTGTGAAACGGATCTGGCTCAGCGCATAGTCGAACCCGTTGGCCTCGGCAATCTGGGCGAGCTTGCGGTTGTAGTCGATATCCCAACCCGTCCGCTGCTCGATGTTGGAGATGACCAGGCCGCCGGAGACGTTCGGGACCCAGTAGGCGAATTTGATGGCGTCGGAATGCGAACTCATGTCGTCGTTTCCCCTGTTGATTGGCTCAGCCGACGCGGGTGGCGACGGCGGCATTTGCGTGACTTGAGTTGAGCAAGGAGACCGCGTCGGTAGCGGCCCTTGCAATACGCTCGATGATGGCTGCGCCGACGATTTCGCCATCGACGAAATCGTCGGGCGTGCCGTAGACGCCCGTAGGGACGGTGACAGAGCCAAAAAAGCCGAACAATGGCCGGAGCTGATGTTCGAGCACCAGGCCATGGTATGGGCTCCCGCCGGTCGCCGCGAGAAGCACGGTCTTGCCCGTCAACGCGCGATAGTCGACCAGGTCGAACAGGTGCTTGAGAGCGCCAGTGTAGGAAGCCCTATAGACAGGCGTTCCGACCACGAGCAAATCGGCCTTCTCGACACGCTGGATAATCGCTTCTCCAGATGCGCCAAGTGCGCCGCGGGATAGTCCGGCGAAAAGCGACGGTGCTGCCTCCGTGATCTCAATCAGACCGGTGTCGGCAAGCAGGCGCAACGCGACCGCCTTGACCAGCGCATTGACGACCGCCGTGGTGCGGGACGGGTTGCTTACACCGCCGGATATTCCAAGAACCGATAATCGTGCCAAGTCATCTATCTCCCACACATGCGCCATAGGCCACCACCGAAACCAAACGATATTCTACGAAATCTGTAGACATAAGGTACTTTGTTCTGATGTTTTCACGTCAATGGGAAAAACGGCGCTGCTAGGAGCGGCACGCCCACCGCATTCGATCTCAAATGGGATTAACTTGGCAGGGGCCGTAGGCGTCACCCGCGAGTTCGACTTTGGTGAAAACAGGCTCCGCCGGCGCGATATGAGGAATGTCGTCCAGCCGTTTGTGACAGCGCTCTCCACCGATGCCACGCAATCAAATGAGCGCGTGTATTATGACGGCTAGGCGTGCGAGAAACGTCCTCAGGCATTGCCCTACGAAGGAGCCGATATTAGCGCCGAGATTTCAAGGCTGGTCAGGGACGATTGAGAGTTTTGAGCACCGGCAGCACGAAGGCGGCAATCGCAGCGTCATGCCTTCGGAACCATCGGTAGCTGCTCAATACGTTCTGTTGTGCTCCTGCCTGTATATGTGTTGCGTAATTCCCCTGAATGGCAACGGATTACCTGCGTCTGGTTATTCATTCTTCACCACTCACCCGCCCTTGATGATCTTTCGAAGCCGGGCGGGATCGGACAAAATCGCGAGGTCCTTCAACGGATTGCCGTAGACGGCGATGAGATCTGCGTGAGCGCCAGGCGCGATGGTGCCGATGAGGCCTTCCATGTTGAGCACGCGGGCAGCATCCACCGTCGCGGATCGGATCACGTCCCGAGGCTTGAGAACGCGGCCGCGCAGAAGAAATTCCTCTGATTGGTGCCTATGCATCTGGCCAAGCAGATCGGAGCCGTAGCCCATGGTCACGCCAGCGCTTTGAAGCGTTTCGAGCGCCGACAAGCCGGCATCGAGAACGAAGCTCACCTTTTCAAGGGATTCGGCGGACATGCCGTATCTGGCTCCGTCCCGAGCGACGACAGCAAAGGTGATGTTCGTCGGGACGACGAACGCGCCTGCCTCGCGAACCCGGTTGGCGGTTGTCGCTTTGATGAGGTTTCCATGCTCGATTCGGATGGTCGACGTTTCATCCCAGATTTACTTTCGCGCCTCACGCCGGCACTCGCGCACATAGTCCGCCGGGTTATGTCGCCAAGCGCCGAGCGGATTTGCGGCAAGGGGAAGTCCGGGCACTCCTCGCACCCTCGTCCTCGCGCAACACCGCACGTAACAGAAACGATAGCACGCATTCTCACAATTAACGACGGCTGTTCGGCAGTGGGCTTCGTCGCGAGCGAGGACGAGAGTGTCGGGTCTACAACCAAATGTCGGAGGTCGGACCCAAATGTCGGAGGTCGGACACGCAAGGCCCTTACCACGTAGGTGATTGAAAGCTTTATTGACGAGGCGCTCCAATGGCCGGCCCGCAATGCGGGAGATATTGTTAGAGGCGTCTCGAATGACTTCTCCGCGGGACCCGAAGGGCGTCTCAGGCATCCTTTGGCACGATTAGTGCAACGGATGATCCGCAAACGTTGCCGATACAATGTGAGGGGAGCGTCACCCAGATTTTTGTGTTGACCGTCCACTCACTCTTCACCCAGTGGCTGCCGCGCAGGCGCTTGCGGACGCCGGTCAGCCCGATAGCTCATCGATCCAGATCAGCGGAGAACAATACACAGAATGGGAACGAGATCAGCATGAACTCGAATTTTAGTCGTTTGGCCCAAGCCACCGCTATGAACTTGCTCTGGACGTCGGCGAACGAAGGCATGTGGATGCCGGCCCAGATTACGGAACTTGGCGCGGCCATGCGCGCGAATGGACTCCAGCTTGATCCCGCGCAGCTCAGCCGTCTAGACACTGCCCCGCTCAACGCGATCGTATCACTGGGCGGATGTTCAGCTTCCTTCGTCAGTCCGCAAGGACTGGTTGCGACCAACCGTCACTGCGTGCTGGAATCGATCCAGTACAACAGCAAGGAGAGTCAAGACTATCTCACCAAGGGATTTCTAGCGAAAAGCCTTGGTGAAGAATTACCCGCGGTGCCCGGCAGCCGCATCTATGTGATCGAGGATATCCGTGATGTGACCGCCGACATGCTCAAGGGCGTATCGGACAAGCTGAACGGCTTTGCCCGCTATGAGCGGCTCGACAGGAACCGGAAGGCGCTGATCGCCGCATGTGAAGAACAGCCCAATCGCCGCTGCGACGTGGAGTCCTATTATGGCGGCGCCTCCTACTATCTCCAGCAGAAGCTCGAAATTCAGGACGTGCGCCTAGTCTATGCGCCCGCGCTCGGCATCGGTAACTTCGGCGGCGAAACGGACAATTGGACGTGGCCGCGCCACACAGGCGACTTCGGTTTTTACCGCGCTTATGTCGCTCCTGATGGTTCCTCCCGGCCTTATGCGCGCGACAACGTGCCCTACCGGCCGAAGAGCTGGCTGCGCATTGCCTCTAAAGGCGTGCAAGACGGCGATTTCGTCATGGTCGTCGGCTTTCCCGGAGAAACCAATCGGTTCCGCACGGCGGATGAAGTACGGTTCAATTTCGCGCGGTACGAACCGCTGTTGCAGCATTTGCTGTCGGATTATGCGGCCCAGATAAACCAAACCACGGCAGGCAATCGAGAAGCGCAGATCCGCTACGCCTCCATCCTGCAAGGCGTGGAAAACTACAAGAAGAAGTTGGCGGGCGATCTCGCCGGGGCCAATGCGATCGGGCTCGACGTGCGCAAGGCGATCGAGGAGAAAGCTTATCTCGACTGGGTCGCCGACGATCCCGCGCGGCAGGCGCGCTATGGCGCAGCGATCGGCGAACTGGGCGCCATGGTGGACGAGAATAGCCAGGCCTCGCTCGAGGGGCTGCGCCAGGCGCTGCTGAACCGCGCGCAAATGCTCTCATCCGCGCGCACTCTGTATCGCTGGGCCAAGGAGCACGAGAAGCTCGATGAAGACCGCGAACGCGGCTTTCAGGATCGTGACCGTAACCAGACCGTGGATCAACTGACGCAGATCGAACGCGGTTACCTGCCCGACATCGATCGCAAGCTATTTGAGGCCGCGCTCGATGAATATCGCCGGCTAGACGCAAAGGACCGCGATACTGCGTTCGAAACGGCTCTGGACCAAATCGGCCTTGACCGACTTTATGCAGAAACCAAACTCGCCGACACGGCCACGCGGCTCGGCTGGCTCGACAAGCGGGCTGCTGCCTTCGAGGCGTCGGACGATCCTTTCATCAAGCTGGCGGTCGCGCTCTATCCCGGCGACATAGCTGCGGAGCGCGCGGCGAAGGACCGCGCTGGCCGAGCGCAGGCGGCGCGCGCGACTTATATGCAGGGCCTGCGCGCCTACTGGCAGGCGATTGGCCGGCCGGTGTATCCCGACGCGAATGGATCGCTGCGCATCACCTGGGGCAAGGTGTCGGGGCGAACACGCGACGGGCAGATCTGGACGCCATTCACCACGGCTGAGGGACTTCTGGCCAAGCACACTGGCAAGGGCGAGTTTGATGCGCCCGCCGCCGCCGTCGCTGCGATCCGGGCCAAGAATTATGGCCCCTATGTCGCGCCGGAGCTGGGCACTTTGCCGGTCGACTTCATGTCCACGGTCGACATTACCAATGGCAATAGCGGCTCGGCCACGCTGAATGGGCGCGGCGAGTTCGTCGGTCTCGCCTTTGATGGCACGCTCGATGGAGTGATCTCCGATTGGGCATATGCCGCAGACCGCAGTCGAAGCATCCATGTCGACAGTCGCTTCATGCTTTGGACCATGGACAAGATTGACGGCGCTGCCTGGTTGCTCAAGGAGATGGGAGTGCTGCCGGCGTCGCGTTCATGAGCGGGGTAGTCTGGCGGTAGGCGGCCTGTCGGCGTCATACCTCCACAAATCCCCCTTGGAATTTTAGACAAATCCCGTGTGGAAGCGCCGCCTCAGCCGGTCTTGCAGCGCCTGCCGGTCGGCGACGAGGTCGTCGCAGCGACCCGGCGCCGCTGCCCGGCCATCAATTGTCCAATCGGCGCCCACGTGCCAACACAAACACGCCGCAGTCATAAGCATTCGGCTGTCGGGTCATGGGGGCTGCCTCGAAGGTGCCGTTCAGCACCCTTGCGAGCTGGTTTGCAGGCTCGTCGTTGTGGCCCTGTCCGGGAGGAGTCGTGGTGATAGGCGACCCGCTCCGGGTTGCGGCCATCAACGAGCAGCAGCGAGCAATGGGTGCTGTCGCTGGTACGATTGCCATTGCTCACTGGCACGAATAGGAAGTCGGCTGGGCCGACAGCTCGATTATAGATGACCTGCAATGTCTCTTGCGCGTTCTGCGACCCTGCGTAACGCATTTGATCCACCTCGCGACCCAAGTTCCATGTTCCAGTCTGCCAATTATGCGACTTTAGAAGTACAAACCATGAACGCTGTGGCCGCGTGGTTATTGAGTTCCAATCGCTATTTAGTCTGCTTGCATGTTCCGAAATGACCGCGTTGGGCCCGCAAGCTGACAGGCGGCTTTGCGGACCACTGGGTAGAAAGGAGTCATCCGCCACGACGTTGCGCACAGCCCGGAGGTGCAACTCCAACGCATGATGCGTATCTTATAGCGAGTTTAGGTCTATATGGAACTCAAACGCACCTCCGGTCTGCAGATCACCACGTCGTATTCAGCGCGTGCGCATTTTCGAGAAGTCGGCACCGACGACTAGCAGGTTCTCATGTTCCATCTTGGCCCCTCCGGCATCATCCTTATTGATACTGCTTGGCACCATGACTTCGAACCTGACCGACGTCACAAGGTCATCGCTCACACTCGACACCCACGCTCAACCGGAATCGTCAATATGCAGCAACATTTCTGCATCGACATCAGCTGATACGTCATCAGCAATAGTCATCGATCGAGTCGCCAAGGTCCTCTCCAGCTAGTTCGCAGAAGTGCTTCAGAGCGCCCTTGAGACTGAAGAAGGTGAATTCGCTTCGGTGATGGAAAAGGCCATCATGGATTGAAATGTGGGCCACTGCCCAATTCTTTATGGCGTCGCCGGCAAAATGAGTGAGTACGATCAGGTCATCGTCCTTGAGATTCCGGTCGACGACGAGGCTCGTGGAGAGCTGGTTGCGCGCGAAGATACTTCCGAAAGAGAGGCGCGATTCATAAAGAAGAAGGGCGTCGTCGGTGAATTCGTCCGGGCACGCCGGAAATTCGGTTGGAACCTTCCAGCGGACCTGGACCGCAAGAGGGGTCAGAGATGGGTAGAGTGTTTCTGCCTGGTTAAGCATTCTTCAATCCTCGCGGCGTGAGTGCCTCAATGATCAGCCTTGCCGAGAAACGACACTTGGTAAAGACTTGCGACCGCAAAGATCGGGTGGCCGTGTCACTAAATGCATATAGCCCTAGCGACTGCTATACCTGATTGAGTGTTGCGCGCCCGCCACGCTCGGACTGAGCGATTTGACGGCGATGCTTGCACCGTCAACAACGTGATTCGAGACAGCATGAGACATGGCTGCATGAGTGGCCCAAGGGTCACCGCCTAACCCGTAACATCCTGAAATCCGTTGCGGCCTGCTTGGTGGCGAAGCCGTACGTCCACCACCCTTGCCATCGACGTCCAGACGGATCCCCTGGATCGGCAGCTTTCAGGAAATGGCTTGGGCAATTCGAGCGGCTGGAATGAGGCGCAAAGCCGCCGTTCACCTCTCCTTCGAGTCAGCGCTCCGACCGGCCAAAATCGTCGAGGCCTCCAACAAGGTGAAATGGGTATTTCACACTGACGCGCAACCCGGGGTGATGAAGGTATGCCAAAACCCACCGAGCCTGATTGGCGATCCAGCGTTAGCCGTCTCAACCTGAAATCGCGGCAACGTTTGCCGACGACTGATCCAATGCCAACCGCTCCATTTCCGGGCGACTGTGTTCACGGGCGGCAAGAATCTGGGCTCTTGTCTGCTTGAGTTGCTCAAGACCGAGAACCAAGGCGCCCTGCAGCCGCTTGCGGTCGCCGAGAATATCCTGGTCAATCTGCGCGATATCGCGTGGATCGATCGCGCGTGAGGGATCGAAGACAAAGCGGGCTTCGACGGACCTTCGCCAATTTAACAACTTCTGCGCCGTTTTGGGTTCGAATCCGGACACGCTGTAGAGCTTGTTCCTCTCGACATCGAGCGCTGTTTCGACGCCATACGACTCCAGGACCTGTTTCTTTCCCGGTCCGATGCTCTCGATCTTTGCCGATGAGATTTCAAAGTTGTCCAGGAACCGGTGCAGTTGCGCCTGACGGCGGTTGCGCTCGAGCTCCGAGATCCTGGCTACCGTTTGGAAGGTAAGATGTCCCATTCGCGCCTGAGCCCGGCGAGCACCGTTTTTTGCCTGTCGAAGGCATCCGGCCCGGCTCTCTGCATCCACGTGGTTTGCGCGTTTTTCCACTGGGTGGCGGCCTCGCCGGCGATGCGCCGGTATTCCGCAGCCTCACTGTCCCTGTTCAAGAAACCTCTCAACCCCAGAAAAACCCCCAAGGCAATGCCCAGCACCCAGATCTGCGCCATCATCAAGCCAGCGACGCCGACTACTGCGGCCGCTACTCCTGCCCGGAAGTTGGTGCGGCGCGCGTGCCCCTTGAGCTTCAAGGCGTTGGGATCTGGTGTCACATTCTTCTCGGGGACGGTCGGCACCGGCCCGGGATGCGGGATGGCGTCCACCTGCGCTGGAATCCGGCGATATCGAAAAGCGTCGCCCCGCTGGCGGGAACAACGGTTGAGAACAGCGGGACGCCAGTGGCGCCTTCCATTTTGCACCAAGGGCACGGCGATGAGCCAAGTGACCAGTGGCTGGAATTGGCGGAGCACTGCTTGAGGTTCGCTTCAAGTTCGGCCAAGGCAGCCACCCAGTCCCGGGCCACGGGCCTGCCAGCCGACGTTCCTTTTTGCGAGAAGGCATCCTCAAACATTTTTGCAAGTCGTGGGCCGACGGTGGAACGCGCCCCGAAACCCGAAGCTTCTTGCAGGCCGAGAAGGAACTGGACGGCAAGGGCTGGCTTCCCGCAGCGTTGCGGGCGACGGTCAAAGTAGAAAGCGAAAGTATGGCAATCGCCGCCGACTAAGCACGGTTCGCATTCAAGGTCAGGGCAGCGA
>NZ_RZSU01000102.1:0-21365 GCF_003997585.1 Mesorhizobium sp. M5C.F.Cr.IN.023.01.1.1
GTACACGGCCAAGCAGCAAGGCGGGGTTGGCCGGCAAGCGATTTCTCGCCTTTGCCGGCATCGGCCATCCCGACAAATTCTTCGACACGGTCCGTGAGGCCGGCGGCGAGATTGCGCTGACCCGGTCGTTTCCTGACCATCATTTCTATGGTGAGGACGAGCTTGCCGAACTGGCAACGACAGCGCGAGGTGCCGGACTTGGCCTCATCACCACCGCCAAGGACGCCGCCCGGCTGCGCCATGATGCCGCGTCCGCCGATTTCCTCGGACAGCTCGATGTGCTGGAGATCGACACCGTGTTCGATCCCGACCACGTGCCTGAACGCATCATCGACGAGACGCTGGATGCCTGGCGGCAGCGAAAGCTTCAGGGCTGACTTGCAGCCGATCCGGAAGCTGGTTTAGCGCCGGCTGCGCATTTCGGGATTTGCCTCGATCTCGCGGCGCAGCGAGGCCGCGGCACTCGCATAGGGCTCCTGCCTGGCGACGCTCCAATATTTGAGCTCATCGAGCGGGATGCTTTCGCCGGTGACCGCGCAGCGCACGAAGGCGCCGGGGCTGGTCACCTGGAAGTCGCCGTCCAGGTAGCGGATACGGGCTTCCTTGCCGCCGGGGCCTTCGAAGCGGTTCATCATGACATGGAGCCAAGGTTCATGAGGATGTCATCGCCACAAAATGCCGGCAAGGTCAAGCTTGGAGCGAGACAAGATTGGGTTTGGTCGGCTCTGTTTCAGACGACAACCAGCCGAGCAAGCCGGCTAAGTGGATGTCCGGCATCCTACTGCTCGGCTACGATGAACTCCTCGATCTTTTCCGCCGCCAGCCCGGCCTGGGCCGCGATGCGCCGGGCAAGCTCGGCGGCGGCGGCGCGCGGTCGCCCTATAGGCCGGTCGAGCCAGTAGGATATCGGGCTGAGAACGATGCGGTCGTCCACAGCGACGATGCGGCCTGACTTCAGTTGATGCTCGATCATTGGCGGCCGCGCCAGCGCAATACCGAGGCCGTGGGCGGCAGCATCGAGCACCAGATTGTAGTCCTCGAAGCGGCGGTCCTGTGGACGCGGGCGATAGTCCATGTCCTGGGCGGCAAACCAGGCGCGCCAGGCCGAAGCGTCCGAATCATTGATCAACGGAAATTTGAGCAGCCGGGCTGGGTCGCCACGGCCGATCTCCCTCGCGAGGTCCGGCGAGGCGACCGGAAACACATGTTCCTCGAACAGCTGTACCGAGACGCGGCTGGGAATGCGGCCGCGGCCGCAGCGGATCGACAGATCGATGCCCTCGTCGGCAAGATCCGCCTGACGAATATCGACGTCGAGCACGATGCGCAGCTTGGATGGGTTGTTTTCCAGCGCCGCCATGCGCGGCATCAGCCACAGCCCGCTGACCGAGGGGATAGAGGTCAGCCGCACCACGGCGGTGCCACGCGGCTCGATCCAGCGGTCCGAATTGCTTGATATCAGCGCAAAGGCCTCGGTGGTGCGCAGATGCAGCCGGTTGCCTTCGATCGTGAGCGAAACGCCGCGCGCGCCGCGATCGAACACTTTCAGCCCGAGCCAGTCCTCGAGCTTGGCGATCCTGACGGCGCCATGGGTGAGATTGAGTTTTTCGGCAGCGGCCGAAAAGCTGCCAGTCCGCGCCGCGGCGTCGAAGGCGCGCAGGGTTTCAAGCGGCAACATCGCATCCGAGCTGTGATCCATAGTCACAGGTGATCCTCGATTTGGTCGTTTGTCAACTGGTTAGGAAAGGCGTTTTGTGTCTTCAGGACAATAAAGGCCCGAGGTACGAGATGAACGCCTATACCGGCACGTTGAATTCGACACAGCGGATGGACACCACAGCAGTCATTGCTGTGGCACTGACAGTGGTTGGCTGGGCCTCCGCCTTCCCGGCGATCCGCGCTGGTCTCGCTGCCTTCGGGCCTCTCGAACTCGGCGCGCTGCGCTTTGCCATAGCCGCCGTGCCGGCGGCGATCTTCCTCGCCGTCAAGCGTCCGGCGCTGCCCCGGCTCGACGAATGGTGGCGCTTTGCCTTCGGCGGCGCCGTCTTCGTTGCGTTGTACACGGCAATGCTCAATTTCGGCGAGCTGACCGTCTCGGCCGGTGCTGCCGGCTTCATCATCAACGTCAGCCCGATCTTCACGGCGATCATGGCGATGGCGCTGCTCGGCGAGCGCTTCTCAGGCCTGGCCTGGGCCGGCACATTCCTGTCCTTCGCCGGAATCGGCATCATTGCGATGGGCGAGGGGCAAGGGTTGCATTTCGACAACGGCGCGCTGCTGATCCTGGGCTCGGCGCTGTGCTCGGCCGTCAACACCATCGTCCAGAAGCCGCTGTTTGCCCGTCATCATCCGCTGACCATTTCAGCCTCGAACATGGTGCTCGGCGCGCTCTGCCTGTTGCCTTTCCTGCCGAGCGGCCTGGCGCAGGCGGCGGTTGCCGATAGCGCCGGCCTCGGCGCCGTGATCTTTCTCGGCATCGTGCCCAGCCTCATCGCCTACGCCGCCTGGGCAACAGCACTTTCCCGTCTGCCTGCGGCGCGTGCCTCGAACTTCCTCTATCTGGTTTCGCCGGTGGCGACGCTGATCGGCTTCTTCTGGCTGGGCGAGGTACCAACGCTGCTCGGTGTTCTCGGCGGCGCGCTGGCGCTTGGCGGCGTGATCGTGGTGAATTTGAAGAGGTGAATCCGAGGGTTGGGGCTGTCTCTTGACTCGAAGAGCCGCTGTACAGCGCCTCTTTCGGACCTCCACTCCGCTGCTCCGCAGCGACCCTCCCTCAAGGGGGAGGGTAAGCTCTTCGCGAAGCATCCGCGGCTAAGCTCCCTACCTCCCCTGGTGGCGAAGTCGGACCGAAGGTCCGGGCGGGGGTCTGCGCCCTGCGAGTTCCCTACCGCCTTCCAAAAAGTCTCTCAATATCGGCAAGCTTCAGCTCGATGTAGGTCGGCCGTCCATGGTTGCAGGTGCCGGACCCCGGCGTCGCCTCCATCTGGCGCAGAAGCGCGTTCATCTCCTCGGCTTTGAGCAGGCGGCCGGACCTTACCGAGCCGTGGCAGGCCATGGTCGCGGCTATTTTGTCCAGCCGCTCCTTGAGTGTGTCGACCGTGTCGTTATCGGCGATCTCATCGGCAAGGTCGCGCACCAGCTGCTGGACATTGGTTTCGCCGAGCATCGACGGCGTCTCGCGTACCGCGACCGCACCCGGGCCGAAGCGCTCGACGGCGAGGCCAAAGCGGGCCAGCGTTTCGGAATGCATGGCAAGCCGCTCGGCATCCTCTTCCGGCAGGTCGACGATCTCGGGCAGAAGCAGCATCTGCGACGGCACGGCGCGCGCATGCAGCGCGTTCTTCAGCGCCTCGTAGACCAGCCGCTCATGCGCTGCATGCTGGTCGACGATGACAAGCGAATCCCTGGTCTGGGCAACGATATAGTTCTCATGCACTTGCGCGCGCGCCGCGCCCAATGCCGTGCCGAGCAACGTCTCCGCCGCTTCGGCTTGCCCGGCACGCGCGTCGGCGCTGTGAAGCGGTCCGGCGTCGAACGCCGACTGATCGTTTTCGCCGAAGCCGCCATTTCTGAATTCCGTGTCTTCAAGCCCCATGTCCAGCGGTCGTTGCGGCGAGCGGGAGGCGTCGAAACCGGCGAAGCCGGAGGCCCGATAGGCCGCTTCGTAGCTGCGATGGCCGTTTGCCGGACCGGCATGCGCATAGGACGCCGCGCCCGGCCGGAACGCCGACATCATGCCGGCCGCCCCGGTGGTGGCGGCACGGATGCCGGCATTGGCCAGCGCCTCGCGGATGGCGCCGACGATCAGCCCGCGCACCAGCCCCGGATCGCGGAAGCGGACATCGGCCTTGGCCGGATGGACATTGACGTCGACGATGGCCGGATCGAGCGTCAGGAACAGCACCGTCACGGCATGGCGGTCGCGCGGCAGCACGTCGGCGAAGGCGCCGCGGATAGCGCCGGCAATCAGCTTGTCGCGCACCGGCCGGCCGTTGACATAGGCGTACTGCTGCAGCGCATTGGCGCGGCTGAACGACGGGATCGAGACGTGACCGGCGAGATGCACGCCGTCGCGCACGGCGTCGATGGCAATGGCATTCTCTGGAAAGTCGGCGCCCATCACTTGCGCGACACGGCGCAGCCGGCCTTCCGGGCTGTCGTCGGTCGCCGGCAGTTCCAGCGTCGAGCGATCAGAACCGGCCAGCGTGAAGCGCACGGCGGGAAAAGCGATGGCGATGCGCTTGATCACATCGCTGGTCGCCGAGCTTTCGGCGCGCTCGCCCTTCATGAATTTGAGCCGCGCCGGCGTGGCGAAGAACAGGTCGCGCACCTCGATCGTGGTGCCGCGATTGGCGGCCGCCGGCTTGACGGCGGATACGCGTCCGCCCTCGATGCCGATCTCGGCGGCGCGGTCGCCGTTGGCCGTGCGCGAGCGGATGGACAGCCGCGCCACCGAGCCGATCGACGGCAGCGCTTCGCCGCGAAAGCCGAGCGAGCGGATGTCGTGAATGTTGTCGGCGAGCTTCGAGGTGCAATGGCGTGCGATCGCCAGCGCCAGTTCATTCTCCGGGATGCCGCAGCCGTCGTCGGTAACGCGGATCAGGTTGAGCCCGCCGCCGGCGGTGACGATCTCGACTCGGGCGGCGCCGGCATCGAGTGCGTTCTCGACCAGTTCCTTGACCACGCTTGCCGGACGCTCGATGACTTCGCCGGCGGCGATCTGGTTGATCATCGTTTCGGAAAGCTGGCGGATGGGCATAAAGGCACTATACGCGGATTCGCCGCCCATGCGGGAGAGGCAGAATTGAGGAATCGGCGCCGCCCACCGCACTCCTGCATTTCACGTCATCAGCCTGGGCAGTGCTGCCGCCAGCGCATCGACGGCCAGACGGACCTTCAGCGGCAAGTGAGGCGTCTGCAGCCATAGCGCATAGGCGTCGTAAAGAAATCCCGGCTGTTCCGGCAGCAGCACGACAAGTGCGCCGGCCTGAATGTGTTCACGGACCAGCCAGTATGGCAGCCAGGCAAGCCCCATGCCCGCTGCCGCGGCATCGGCGATCGCAGCGAGGTCGTCGAGCCGCAAGCGGCTGACCGGCATGACCTCCAAAGCTGCCTGATCATCGCGCGGAAACAGCCACGGTTGAACGACACGGCCCGAACGGCGGTAGATGATGGCCTGGTGGCTGCCGAGATCCTCTAGCTGCCGTGGCCACCCGTGCATCGCGAGATAGGATGGCGACGCGCAGACGACCATGCGCTGGCGCGCGATGCGCCGCGCGATCACGCCGGCCTGGTCCTCCAGAATGCCGGTCCGGATGGCAAGGTCGCAGCCATCCTCTGCAAGATCGGCGATGGGATCGCTGAACGACAGGTCGAGTTCCAGAGCAGGATATCGCTGCGCAAGCTCCAGCAGGATCGGGGCTACGCAGCGCCGGCCGAAATGCACAGGCATGATGACGCGCAGCTTTCCGCGTGGTTCGGAAAGTTGATCGGCCGCGAGTGCATCGGCAGCTTCGGCTTCAGCGAGCACCAGCCGGCAGCGCTCATAATAGGCGCGCCCGAAGTCGGTCAGGCTCTGGCGGCGAGTGGTCCGGTTGATGAGGCGCACACCCAGACGCTCCTCGAGAAACCGGACATGCTTGCCGACCATCGGTCCGGACAGATCGAGAGCGGCAGCAGCCGCCGCGAACGAACCCAGATCGACGGTTTTGACGAACACGGCCATGCTGGTAAGGCGATCCATATTCAAAACTCTCAGTTTCTACTGTTCTACCCAGACAATCATTTATCTGCCAGACGGCCCTTGGCATAGCGTATTCGGTTCAAATATTTTGGAGTTATGACCGGATGGCGCGTGTGGTTCGTTTTTATGAGCATGGTGGTCCCGAGGTTCTGCGCATCGAGAATGTCGATATTCAAGCGCCAGGTCGCGGCGAGATTCAGATCCGGGTCAAGGCGTTGGGCCTCAACCGGGCCGAGGCGCTGCTGCGTTCGGGCACTTATATCCAGACGCCGCCATTGCCTTCCGGTCTTGGCCTTGAGGCAGCCGGTGTCGTCGAAGCGGTCGGCGAAGGCGTGCACGGTTTTGCGCCAGGTGACGCCGTCAGCGTCGTGCCGCCAATATCGATGGCCCGCTGGCCCGCCTATGGTGAGATTGCCACATATCCCGCCCATCTCGTGGTCAAGCACCCGCCATCGCTCAGCTGGGAAGAGGCGGCAGCCGTCTGGACGCAGTATCTCACCGCCTATGGCGCACTGATCGACATTGCCAAGCTCAGCAGGGACGATTTTGTCGTCATTACCGCGGCATCAAGCAGTGTCGGACTCGCCGCGATCGAGATTGCCAACATGGTTGGCGCGACCTCGATTGCGGTCACGCGGACATCTGCCAAGAGAGAGGCCTTGCTCGATTTCGGCGCCGCCCATGTTATTTCTTTAGCGGACGAAGATCTGGAAGCCCGGCTGAAGGACATCGCCGGCCCGGAGGGCATCCGAGTGGTGTTCGACGCAGTCGGCGGCCCGATTTTCGCGCCTCTGACGGCGGCGATGGCACGGGGTGGCATCCTCATCGAATATGGCGGCTTGAGCCCCGAGCCGACGCCGTTCCCGCTATTCGCCGTGCTGGCCAAGACGCTGACGCTGCGCGGCTATCTCGTCCACGAAATCACTGGCGATCCGGGGCGGTTGGAGGCCGCCAAGGCATTCATCCTTGACGGCCTGATGTCGGGGTCGCTTCGACCGGTGATCGCCAAAATCTTTCCATTCGATCAGATCGTCGAGGCGCATCGCTTTCTCGAATCGAACGAGCAATTCGGCAAGATTGTCGTGATGGTTTGACCGAGCGCTATTGGAATAGCCCTATGCCTGCGCAGCCAGCCAGTCCCGAACCTTGCGGGCATTGTCGCTGAGCTCGCGGTTTCTCGACCAGATAATATGAAAGCCCTTGCCGGTCGTCATCGTGTGGCCGGTCGCACGCACCAGCAGTCCCGACGCCAGCAGCCGCTGGGCAAGGTGACCCCAGCCCAGCGCAATGCCTTGCCCTTCCATGACCGCCTGAATCACCAGGGCATAATCGTTGATGCGCAAGCCGCGCCCGGCATCGGTGATGTTGACCCCGGCCGACTGGAACCACTCGTCCCAGCTCGCGGCATCGCGAAACGGCTCTTCGAGATGGATGAGCCGGTGTGATGGAAGATCCTCGACCGTTTCCGGCAGCCCGAACCGCGCCACATAGCTCGCGCCTGCAACCGGGAATATTTCCTCATCGGCCAACGGCAGCGAATGATAGTCCGGCCATTCCCTCGGTTCGCCGCCGCGAACGCCGAGCGGGATGTCTTCGGCGATGATGTCGAGATCGCGGTCGGCGGTCTGGATGCGCAGGTCGATGCCCGGCAGTTCGTCGCGAAACTGCTGCAGGCGCGGCATCATCCAGAACGAGGCAAAGGCCGTCGACGCGGCGAGCGTCACATGGCCGCCGGTCGCCTGCTGGCGCAGGTCCTCCGCTGACCTGCGGATGTGCGACAGGCCGAGCGAGACGTCGGCGTGGAAGCGCTCGCCGGCTTCGGTAAGGCTGACCTGCCGATGCCGGCGCTGGAACAGTTTCGCGCCGAGCTGCTCTTCAAGCCCGCGGATCGCATAGGACACGGCAGCCTGCGTCATGCCGAGCTCTCGCCCGGCGGCGGTAAAGCTCGACAACCGCCCGGCGGCCTCGAAAATGATCAGGCTGCCAGCCGATGGCAGCAGATGGCGCAAGCTTCGCATAAGCTGAGCTTATACAAGAGATCAGGATTTTCCAGCGTCACAGCTGTTTTTCCTCTCGCTAGGCTGGTCGTCATTGGGGAGGATAGAGTTGCCATGAACGCACCGGCCGCCGAAGTCACCGAACACGCCAGCCGCCGAGGTGGCGGCCGCCTGGGCCGCAAGGCGCTGCGGGGAACTCCCATGGCGTCGTTTCCGACGCTCGTTCGTAACATACCCGCATACCAAATGGTCCCGGACGAGGCTGTCGAGCTGATCCACCAGGAGTCGCTCTCGATCCTCGAAGAGGTTGGCTGCGAGTTCCGCGACGACGAGGCCATAGCACTGTGGAAGGCCGCCGGAGCCGATGTCTCTGAGACGCGCGTCCGCATTGATCGCGCCCTCCTGATGGAGCTCGTATCGAAGGTCCCTTCGGAGTTCACGCTCAATGCGAGGAATCCGCAGCGTTCCGTGCGCGTGGGCGGAAACAACTCCATCTTCGTGCCGATGTATGGCGCGCCTTACGTGCGCGACCTCGACAACAACAGGCGCTATGGCACGCTCGCCGACCTTCAGAATTTTCATAAGCTCGCTTACATGGCGCCAGCGCTGCACTCGTCGAGCTCGATCATCTGCGAGCCGATGGAAATTGCGGTGCCGAAGCGTCACCTCCACATCATTCATTCGGCGCTGAAGCATTCCGACAAGCCGTTCATGGGCATCGTGACGTCCAGGGATCGAGCCGAAGACACGATGGCGATGGCGGGCATCGTTTTCGGCGAGGACTTCGTCCGTGACAACCCTGTGTTGGTGGCGATCACCAATTGCAACTCGCCACTGGTATGGGACGCCACCATGCTGGACGCGATGAAGGTCTATGCGCGTCACAACCAGCCGCTGATCCTGGCGCCGTTCGCGCTGTGCGGCGCCTCGACTTCGGCCTCGGCGGTGGGAGCGGTCGCGCAGGTCAATGCGGAAGCGCTGGCGGGCGTCGCGTTCACACAGCTGCTGCGTCCGGGTTCGCCGCAGATCTACGGACAGTTCATGGTCACGGTGGACATGAAGACCGGCGCTCCCATGGGCGGCACGCCTGAGGCGGCCCAGATGATGTATCTGATGGGGGCGCTGGCGCGGAAATACCGGCTGCCATGGCGCACCTCGGGCTTCCATGTCGGGTCGAAGCTGAACGACGCCCAGGCGGGCTACGAGGCGAACATGCTGATGCATGCCGCCATCCTTGCCGGCGCCAACTACATCTGGCACTCCGCCGGATGGCTCGAGGCCGGCCTGACCTGCGGCTATTCAAAATTCGCGACGGACTGCGAACAGCTTGTTGGCTGGTACAAATACGCGGGCGGCCTTCCGTTCGACGATTTCAAGCAAGCGATGGCGGCGATCCGCGAGGTTGGGCCGCAGGGCCACTTCCTCGGCACCCAGCACACGCTTGAACATTTCGAGTCCGCCTTCTTCATGCCCAGCATCATGGACTTCAATTCGTACGAACAGTGGAAGGCTGAAGGGGCAAAGGACCACGACACCCGCGGCCGCGAGAAAGCGCGCAACATGCTCGCGGATTATGAGGAGCCCAAGCTCGATGAGGGCATTGCCGATGGTCTCGAAGATTTGATTGCGCTGCGTGAGGAGAAGCTGCCGGACAGCGTTAGTTAATAGGACAGGCGAAGACCTGACGGGAACCAGACGGGAGGAAAAAATGACAATCTTCAGAAGCAACGGTGATCGCGTGCCGAGTGCGATCGAGGCAATGGCGGCAGAGACGCGTGCAGGCCGGATGGACCGGCGCGAGTTTCTGGCGCTGGCAAGCGCGTTTGGGGCATCGACGGCCCTTGCCTACGGCATGATCGGCCTTGCCGTGCCCGAACAGGCTTTGGCCGAAGAGCCGAAGAAGGGCGGAACTCTGCGCGTGTCGATGTCGGTCAAGGCGCAGAAGGATCCGCGCACTTACGACTGGGTGGAGATGGCAAACATCACCCGCACCTGGCTCGAACCGCTTGTCCGCTATACGCGCCAATTCACGTTCGAGCCGGTCCTGCTCGAAAGCTGGGACGTCAACGACGACGCCACCGAATATGTGCTGCACGTGCGCAAGGGCATCACCTGGAACAACGGCGATGCTTTCAACGCCGATGACGTGGTCTACAATCTGACGCGCTGGTGCGAGAAGGAAGCCGCCGGCAATTCAATGGCCGCGCGCGTCGGTGCGCTGATCGACCCAAAAACCGGCAAGGCCAGGGAAGGGGCGATCACCAAGGTCGACGACAATACGGTCAAGCTGAAGCTGAACGAACCTGATATCTCGCTGATCCCGAACTTCACCGACTATCCGGCGCTCGTCGTCCATCGCAAGTTCGATGCCGACGGCGCCGATCCGATCGCCAAGCCGGTCGGCACCGGGCCTTTCGAACTTGTGTCTTATTCGGTCGGCCAGAATGCGGTCGTCAAGCGTCGCGAGAATGGCAAGTGGTGGGGCGGTGAAGCGCCGCTCGACAGCGTCGAATTCATCGACTATGGCACCGACTTCAACGCCTCGGTGAATGCATTCGAATCCGGCGAGATCGACGTCAATTTCGAGACACCCGCCGACTTCATCGACATCCTCGACCAGATGGATCTGGTGAAATCGGAGGTCGCGACAGCGACGACCCTCGTTGCCCGGACCAACATCACGCACAAGCCTTATGATGACAAGCGGGTGCGCAACGCCCTGCAAATGGCCGTCGACAACAATGCGGTGCTCGAACTTGGCTACGCCGGGCGCGGCACCCCAGGCGAAAACCACCACGTCAGCCCGATCCATCCGGAATACTACCCGCTGCCCAAAAAAACGCGCGACGCGGCGGGCGCCAAGACGCTGATGGCCGAGGCCGGACAGGCCGATTTCGAGCATGAACTGATCACCGTCGAGGACGATTGGCAAAAGAACACCGGCGACGCGATTGCCGGCCAGCTGCGCGATGCCGGCATCAAGGTGAAGCGCACGGTGTTGCCGGGATCGACCTTCTGGAACGACTGGACGAAATACCCCTATTCCATGACCATCTGGTACATGCGCCCGCTCGGCGTTCAGGTGCTGGCGCTCGGCTATCGTACCGGCGAGGCCTGGAATGAAACGGCGTATTCGAATCCTGATTTCGACGCCAAGCTCAAGCAGGCGCTCTCGCTGATAGACGTGGAGAAGCGCCGCGAGGTGATGAAGGACGTCGAGCAGATCCTGCAGGATTCGGGCGTCATCATTCAGCCGTTCTGGCAGAAGCTGTACAGCCACATGAACAAGAAGGTGAAGAACTACGCTGTCCACCAGACTTTCGAGATGGATCTCCAGAACGTCTGGCTGGACGGCTGAGTTAGCTCCCAAGGGCGCCTGAGTTACGCCCAAGCGATTTCATGGGCGGCAGAAAAGCCGGGATGCAGGATTCGTGGTATTGAACGGCTCCCACCACGAAAGCCTGGAGATTATCGGATGAGACTGACTGTGCTTGCCGCCGCCCTCTCGATCGCAGCGCCTGCGGCCGCCCTGGCCGGGCCGGCATCCAACGCGGTGAAGTTCTTCTACATGCCCGAGGTCAAGTTCGAGGCCGACGCGAAATACCGCGACCGTTTCACCGAGCCGGTGACCAAGCTGTTCGACCTCAACGACCAGGCGCAAAAGAACAAGCCGGATGAGGTGCCTTGCATCGATTTCGCCCCCGGTCTCGACGCGCAGGATTATGACGAGAAGACAGTCGCCAAGACACTGAAGCTGTCTGAAGCGGTGGATGGCGACAGCGCCAGCGTGACAGTGACGTTCAACCTTTTCCCGGAAGGCGATGATTCCAAACGCGAAATGGTCTGGTCGCTGAAGAAGATCGACGGCCTATGGAAGATCGCCGACATTACTTCGAAGACCAGCGGCTGGACGCTGAGTGCGCTCGAATGCCTGGCCGGTCAGACTCCGGAGTGATGCCATGGCCCGCGCCCTGGCCCTGGCGACCGTGTGCCTGCTGGCGGCGGGGTTGAGCGGCACCGCCGCTCAAGGCCTGTTCGGCGCGCCGCCCGCAAATGCGCCGGCCGATAAGGCGGCACCTGCAATTCCACCGGCCGCGTCCCAGCCGACCGACAGCGCCCCGGCAGCGCCGTTGCAGCTGGGTTCGCCAACGGCGGTGGTGAAACCGTTCTACGAGCATGTCGGGCTCGAGCTCGATCCGGCCCAGCGCAGCCACTTCGCCGATCCCGCGAAGTCGGTGCTCGACAAGAGCGATGCGCTGCGGAAATCGGGGCAGGGCGAATGCCTCGATCCCAACATGGCGCTGGACAATGCGGAATACGACAAGACCGAAATCGATAAGAGCCTGAAGACCATTGAAGCGGTCAAGGGCGACGAAGCCAAGGTGGTCGTCGCCTTCGTCGTCGCCGGCAATCCGCACCAGCTGGAGTGGAAATTCAGGAAAGTCGACGGCGACTGGAAGGTATCAGACCTTCTGTCGGTGACCGGCGAATGGGCGCTCAGCCAGTACCAATGCGAGTAGGCAGACGATGAAGATCACCAACATCCGCGTCACCCATGTCAACGTTCCACTAGACGCCCCATTCTGGTGGACGGCCGGACTTTATGGCGGCGCCTCGAAGTCGATCATCGAGGTCGAGACGGACGAAGGGGTAGTCGGACTAGGCGAGGCGCCGTGGTGGCATTTCGGCGAGGTGATCAAGGCCGAGATCGCGCCGGCGCTGATCGGCGCCGATCCGCTCGACATCGCCGATTGCGAGGCCCGCTGCGTGCCGCCCTGGCAGATCACCGCCAACACCGGCGAGAGTGCCGCCTCGGTGGCGTTCGGAGCCGTCGAGCTGGCGCTGTGGGATATCAGAGGCAAGGTCTTCGGCATGCCGCTTTACAAGCTGCTCGGCGGCGCCGTGCGCAAGGATATTCCGTTTTCGGAATATTTCGCCTTTCGGCCCGTGCAGAATGGAGCGGGCGGTGAGATGACGCCCGAAGCGATCGTCGACTATTGCCTCAAGATGCGCGAGCAGCATGGCTCGACGATCTTCGAGGGCAAGCTGATCATGGGCGATCCCGAACTCGAGATCCGGACGGTGCGGATGCTGCGCGAGGCAATCGGCGAGAAGGCACAGATCAAGCTCGATTCCAACATGCAGTGGTCGTTGACCACGGCGCGCTGGGTACTGCGTGAGATCGAGCCGTTCAACATCCGCAATTACGAGGATCCGGTCGCCACTTTCGAGGAGATGGCGGCGCTGCGCCAGCACTCGCGCATTCCATTTTCGACCCACATTCCGGATCTCAGACGGGCGGTCGCACTCGGCGCTCCGGATTATTTCGTCTGCAATTTCGCAGCGCTCGGTGGCCTGTCGAAAACCCTGAAATTCATCGCTGCCTGCGAGGCAATGGGCAAAGGGTTCTGGTGCTACTCGAACGATCTCGGCATCATGACGTCAGCCTACCTTCATGTCGTGGCCGCGACGCCGTGGATCACGGAAGCATCGCAGTCGCTGTTTCGCTGGCAGATCGGCGACGTCATCAAGGACGGCCCGTTCAAACAGACCGCCAACACGGTGCGCGTGCCGGAAGGGGACGGGCTGGGCGTTGAACTCGATTCCGCCGCGATGAAACACTGGACAGGGCATTTCGCCGAGCACGGGCCGATGGGCCATTTCAATGACCCGAACAACCCCGGCCGCTACCGGCGGCTGCCGCTCAACTGATGCAACGTGTCTTCCTTAGAGGTTCGGGTTCACCCGCGTCCGCGATAGGGTGCGACACCGGTGTCGGGCAGCCAGACGCCTTCCGGCGGCGCGCCGGTCTGCCAGAACACGTCGATCGGAATGCCGCCGCGCGGATACCAATAGCCGCCAATGCGCAACCACAGTGGCTTGGTCGCGGCGATAACGCGGCGGCCGATCATAACGGTGCATTCCTCATGGAAGGCGCCATGATTGCGAAACGAGGTCATGAACAGCTTGAGCGACTTCGATTCCACCAGCAGCGTGTCGGGTGCATAATCGATGACGATATGGGCGAAGTCCGGCTGGCCGGTGACCGGGCAGAGCGAGGTGAATTCCGGGCAGGTGAAGCGAACGACGGCCGGCGGCCCGTCGCCGCGCGAAAACGGTACGGTTTCCAGGACTGCCGCTTCAGGGCTCCGAGGCGCCTCGACGTTGGTGCCGAGCTGGGTAAGGTTTTTGGTATCAGTCATGGGCGGGTTCCTTACTGCATGTTGCCCAAAGCGCAGCGGTTTTGGGACAACGACGTGCGTAAAAATAAAAATTTGCCGTTCATTAGCACAATTTGAAACAGCAGGAAGACGATGACCACTAATGATCCGCTTCTCCAGCCCTACCAGCTCAAACACCTGACGCTGAAGAACCGGGTCATGTCGACCAGCCACGAGCCGGCGTATTCCGAGGACGGCATGCCGAAGCAGCGCTACCGGCTCTACCATGCCGAAAAGGCCAAGGGCGGCATGGCGCTGACCATGACGGCAGGCTCGGCGATCGTCTCGCGCGACAGCCCGGCCGCCTTCGGCAATCTGCACGTCTATGACGACCGCATCGTGCCGTGGCTCACGGAGCTTGCCGATGCCTGCCACGAACATGATTGCAAGGTGATGATCCAGATCACCCATCTCGGCCGCCGCACCGGCTGGAACAAGGCCGACTGGCTGCCGGTGCTGTCCGCCTCGCCGGTGCGCGAGCCGGCGCACCGCGCCTTTCCCAAGACGATAGAGGACTGGGACATCGAGCGCATCGTTGCCGACTACGCCGCCGCCGCCCAGCGCTGCCAGGCCGCCGGCCTCGACGGCATCGAGTTCGAGGCCTATGGCCACCTGATGGACGGCTTCTGGTCGCCCGCCACCAACCAGCGCGACGACGATTTCGGCGGCTCGCTCGACAACCGCTTGCGCTTCACTGGCATGGTGCTTGACGCGGTGCGTGCGGCGGTCGGCGAAAAGTTTGTGGTGGGCATCCGCATGGTCGCCGACGAGGATTTTGAGAAGGGCCTTTCGAAACAGGAAGGCGTCGAGATCGCCAGGCGGCTGGCCGGGTCCGGCAAGGTCGATTTCCTCAACATCATCCGCGGCTCGATCGAAACCGATGCCGCGCTGACCAGGGTCATCCCGGTGACCGGCATGCGCTCGTCGCCGCATCTCGACTTCGCCGGCGAGGTGAGGGCGGCAACGAAATTCCCGACCTTCCATGCGGCGCGGATTGCCGACGTCGCCACCGCCCGCCACGCCATCGCCACCGGTAAGCTCGACATGGTCGGCATGACCCGCGCCCACATCGCCGATCCGCACATCGTTCGGAAAGTGATGGAGGGACGCGAGCACGAAATCCGCCCTTGCGTCGGCGCCACCTATTGCCTCGACCGCATCTATGAGGGCGGCGAGGCGCTGTGCATCCACAATGCGGCGACCGGCCGCGAGGCTGATATCCCGCACATCATCCCGAGGACCGAGGGACCAAGGCGAAACGTGGTCGTCGTTGGCGCCGGGGCCGGCGGTCTGGAGGCGGCGCGTGTCGCGGCCGAGCGCGGGCACCAGGTCACGGTGCTGGAAGCGTCGAGCCAGGCCGGCGGCCAGGTGCGGCTGGCGACACAGAACCCGCGCCGCAAGGAGCTGATCGGCATCATCGACTGGCGGCTGGCCGAACTCGACCGGCTCGGCGTCGAGATCCGCTATGACACCTGGGCGGAGAAGGACGATGTTCTGGCGCTGTCGCCGGACGTGGTGGTGGTAGCCACCGGCGGCCTGCCCCAGAACCCGCCGCTGGCGGCGGGCGACAATCTCGTCACGTCGAGCTGGGATATCATGGCCGGCAGCGTCAAGCCGGCCGAAAACGTGCTGCTCTATGACGACAATGGCGGCCATCAAGGCATGGGAGCGGCCGAGCTGATCGCGGGCAGTGGCGCAAGGCTGGAGCTTGTTTCGCCCGAACGCTTCTTCGCGCCGGAAATGGGCGGCATGAACCACGTGCCCTATATGCGCGCCTTCCAGGAGAAGGGCGTCACCATCACCATCAACACGCGGCTGCGTTCGGTGCGGCGCGAGGGCAATCAACTGGTTGCGGAGCTCGGCTCAGATTTCGCTGACGGGTGGCGTGGCGAGCGGCGGGTCGATCAGGTGGTGGTCGAGCACGGCACGCTGCCGCTCGAAGATCTCTATCTCGCACTGAAACCGCTGTCGAAGAATGGCGGCGCGGTCGACTACGAGCGGCTGGTCAATGGCGGCGACGTTTTTCCGGTGCGCAATCAGCAAGGCGGTTTCGTGCTCTTCCGCATCGGCGATGCGGTCGCCTCGCGCAACATCCACGCCGCAATCTATGACGGCATCAGGTTCGGCCTGAGGATCTGAGGATCGCTTTGGATTGGTGGCGCGCAGCCGAACCTCCGTACGGAGAGCCATCAGGCAAGACGGACCGATCTGCGCGCCGCGCACGCCACCGGCTTGCCGCCAGACACCGTACGATCTTGTGATTTGCGGCAGGGCCGGTCAAAACATCCTGGCGGTGGCCATGCAGAGCACGGTGATGACCAGCAGTCCGCCGGCGATGCGTTCGCCTTTCGTCATCCTCGCGCGCAACTTGGTTTGTGTCGCCGTGTCGGCTCCGCCAAGCTGCCTGCTGGCGGAACCGACCAGCGCGCCCTGAACACCGGCGGCAATCAGGGCCGTCACGATGCCGAGCGCCAGCACCTTTTCCATCGAGCCGAAAACGCCTTCGTGGAAGAAATACCAGAGCAGTATGCCGGTGAGGAAAACCATGCCGGCCGCGCCCATTTGCGGGCGGAAGAACCGTTCCGCCCGAATCTCCGGGTCGCGGCCAACCGCGATGGTGGTGCCGGCCCAGAACACGCCTGCCAAGACGTGAAGGCCGAGGACGATAATGTAGACATACTGCATGACCGCATTTCCTCTTTTTCCCGCCACCAACCATAAGGTTAGATATCAAATGATTAGATGTCAATGTATAGGCGTGGGCCAGTTCCATCGGCCTTTCCCTTGCTCTAATGTCGGATCATGACTCTCTTTGACCGCCCGCCAGTCGGGATGAATCTCGCTCGAACCGCAAAGCTCGTCGCACAGTCCTTTGACGCAGCCCTGGTCGAGGCGGGCGGCACGCTGCCGGTCTGGGTCACTCTGTTGTCGATCAAGTCGCGCGAACTGGCCAACCAGCGCGAGCTCGCCGGCATGATCGGCATCCAGGGCGCGACGCTGACCCACCATCTGAACGCGATGGAGACGCAAGGCCTGTTGACCCGGCGCCGCGATCCCATCAACCGCCGTGTTCATCAGGTCGAACTGACCGAGGCCGGCGAGGCGATGTTCGAAAAGCTGCGCACCGCCGCACTCGCCTTCGACAAGCGGTTGCGGGTTGGATTGTCCGACCAGAGGCTGGCGGAGTTTGCCGAGGTGCTGGCGGCGCTGCGGGCTAATGTTGCGGGGTAAGGCCGGCAGCGGCTTTGTCAAGTTGGCGCCTTACGCCAGGCTTCCCCGCAGCACCGTTAGCCTGGGTTTCTTCGGCGCCCGCGCGACCAGCCATTCTCGTGCCTTGTCCTGCGGCATCGGGAAGGCGATGGAATAGCCTTGCACCTGGTCGCAGCCGATCGCCATCAGCGAATCGAGCTCGGCCTCGGTTTCGGCGCCCTCGGCGACGATCGAGATGCCGAGGCCGCGGGCGAGTTCGGTGATGGCACGCACGATCTTGGTGTTGTCACCGTTCTCATTGATGTTCTGGACGAAGCGGCGATCGATCTTCAGCCGGTCGATCTCGTTCGGGTTGACGTGGCTGAGCGACGCGTAGCCGGTGCCGAAATCGTCGAGTTCGAGATGAACACCGGCGGCGCGGATGTGCCGCAGCTTTGCTGCGATGCCGGTCTTTTCGTCGTCGAGAATGACGGATTCGACGATTTCCAGCGAAAGTTTTTGTGGCGGCAGGCCAGTTTTTTCCAGCACGCCGAAGAGGAAGGCGTCGAAATCGGGCTCACGCAATTCGGAGCCGGACACATTGACGGCGAGCCGTCCGAAGGCGACGCCGGCGCGGTTCCACGCGGCGACCTCGCCGATTGCCTTGGCGATGACAATGCGGCCGATCGCAGGCATGAGTCCGCATTTTTCGGCAACGGGAATGAACTCGCCCGGTGCGATCATGCCGCGTTCGGCATGTTCCCAGCGAACCAGCGCCTCGATGCCCCCGATCGTACCGTTCGACAAGGAAACCTGTGGCTGGAAATAGACCTGGAACGCCTTCTCCGCGATCGCGATCCTAATGTCATGCTCGAGCTGCTTGCGGTAATCGAGTTCATGCCGCAACTCCTCGGAGAAGAATGAGAGACTGCCGCCACTCTGCTTCTTGGCGGCGTGGAGCGCGAGGTCGGCATGGACGAGCAGATCTTGCGCATTGTCGGCGTCGATCGGATAGACGGCGACACCGGCGCTGGCGCCTGGAAGGATGGTCGTGCGCTGGAAGACGATCGGTTCGTTGATCTGCGTCAGGACGCGCCTGGCGACCATGTTGATGTCCTCGGTGCCGCCGGCACCATTGAGGATCATTACGAACTCGTCGCTGCCGAGACGCACGCAGAGATCCGATGCCCGGCAGGAATCGCGCATGCGCTGCGCCGTCACTACCAGCACATAGTCGCCGGCGGCGTGACCAAGCGTGTCGTTGATCTGCTTGAACCGGTCGAGGTCGAGGTGGACCGCCGCAAGCCGCTCTCGCCGACGCTGTGCACCCTTGATCAGCGTATCGAAATGGTCGGTCAGGAAGGTGCGGTTGTGCAGGCCGGTAAGGCCGTCATGCACGGCGATGAAAGCCATGGAATTGCGGGCATCGATCAGTTCATGCGTCTTGCGCAGAATGGCGTTCGACATCGGCCTGAAGATGAAAAGTGCCACCAGCACGATGACGCCGATGGTGGTGTAGAACAGCGTTCGATGGAGATCGAGAAGTGTTTCCGATCGCGCATCGGCATGGGCGCTGATGCGCTGGCCGAGTGCCGCATAGCCCGACAGGGTCGCATTGGCGATGGAAGCGTCGAGGTTGACGCGTTCGCCGCCGCCCTTGTAGCCGCCATTGTCAGCCATACCGAGTTGCGATTCGAACGCCGAAACCAGGCGTTGGCCGTTGGCGATAAGCCCGACCGAGAAGTAGTCGAGATGAAAC
Source organism: Mesorhizobium sp. M5C.F.Cr.IN.023.01.1.1 (assembly GCF_003997585.1). NCBI lineage: Bacteria > Pseudomonadati > Pseudomonadota > Alphaproteobacteria > Hyphomicrobiales > Phyllobacteriaceae > Mesorhizobium > Mesorhizobium sp. M5C.F.Cr.IN.023.01.1.1. Next base: position 18,910 of record NZ_RZSU01000102.1, read on the forward strand.
GGCTTGGCGAAAAGCACGCTCTCGACTGATTTCGGATCGAACCTTGCCGGTGACGCCGGGTCGGCGACGACCCGCTCGAGCAGAAGGTCGTAGTTCCTCTCGAACTCCGCCGTGGCCTGTTTGAATGCGGTGACCAGAGCGGGTTGTTGGTTGCGCGAAGCAGCACCTGCCGCGTTGGCAAGGAAGACAATGCGTTGCGACAGCGTCTTTTGCATGCCGACAATATCGAGCAGTGTATCGTCGTGCCGCTGGGCAGCCATCATCTGCTGGAGAAGGATGAAGGAGGCCATCACCATGGCTGCAATGATCAGCAGCGCCAGCCAATAGCCGGCCTTGATCAACAGTATGAGCCTGCCCGAGATGGTTTGCGCCGGTTGCTGCGACATTTTCTCAGGCGGTCCCTCTCGCCGACAGATTGTTAGGTGTGAGAACCATTGGCTTGAAAGTCTTAACAGCTCTGGAAGTCGACAGAGCTACGACAGCGGCAGCGGTGGAAAGTTCGCGAAATGGTTATCGCGTTCTTTCGCGCGGCACCTGCATTTGAGCATCCGTCATTGGCGGCATTCCGGGGCGGCCACTGGCCGTGCCGTCACCGAAGCGGTCGCTTTTGCGGTGGATTTTTCGCTCGCGCGGGGCGACAGTCCATTCAATCTCAACAGGGCCTGATCATGAGTGCGGCATTCCTCTCCCATATCGATAGCGAGCTTCAAGGGCTGAAATCGGCCGGCCTCTACAAATCCGAGCGGGTGATCACCTCGACGCAGTCGGCAGAGATCGAGGTGAGCGGCGAAAAGGTGCTGAATTTCTGCGCCAACAACTATCTCGGCCTCGCAGACAGCGCCGAATTGCGCGACGCGGCCAAGCAGGCGCTTGACCGCTACGGATACGGCATGGCGTCGGTGCGTTTCATCTGCGGCACGCAGGAAGAGCACAAGCAGCTCGAGGCGACGATTTCTGGCTTCCTCGGCATGGAGGATACGATCCTCTACGGCTCGTGCTTCGATGCCAATGGCGGCCTGTTCGAGACGCTGCTCGGCGAGGAGGATGCGGTCATCTCCGACGCGCTGAACCACGCTTCGATCATCGACGGCGTGCGGCTGTCGAAGGCGAAACGCTTCCGTTATGCCAACAACGACATGGCCGATCTGGAGGCGCGGCTGAAGGAGGCAAGGGATTGCCGTTTTCGGCTGATCGCCACCGATGGTGTATTTTCCATGGACGGCATCATCGCCAATCTGCAGGGCGTTTGCGATCTCGCCGAGAAGTACGATGCAATGGTGATGGTCGACGACAGCCATGCGGTCGGCTTCGTCGGCAAGAACGGCCGCGGCTCGGCCGAGCATTGCGGCGTCGAGGGCAGGGTGGATATCATCACCGGCACGCTTGGCAAGGCATTGGGGGGCGCGTCGGGCGGCTATACATCGGGCAGGAGCCAGGTGGTCGACTGGCTGCGCCAGCGCTCGCGTCCCTATCTGTTTTCCAACACGCTGATGCCGGCGATCGCCGGCGCCTCGATCCGGGTTTTCGAACTGATCGGCAATGGCGATGCGCTGCGTCAGCGCCTCTATGCCAATGCGGCGCGCTTCCGGTCCGAGATGGGCAAGCTCGGCTTCACGCTGGCCGGCGCCGATCATCCGATCATCCCGGTCATGCTGGGTGATGCGACACTGGCGCAGGAGATGGCGGCGCGCATGCTGAAGCGCGGCATCTATGTCATCGGCTTCTCGTTTCCGGTGGTGCCGAAGGGCCAGGCGCGGATCCGCACGCAAATGTCGGCCGCCCATTCAAGCGCCGACATCGACCGCGCGGTCGAGGCGTTCGGCGCGGTCGGGCGCGAACTTGGTGTGATTTCCTGAACGACCGGAACCGAAAAGCGATTCCGGATCAAGAGATTCAAGGGACAAAAGAATGTCGAACATGATGAAGGCGCTGGTCAAGGCCAAGGCCGAGCCCGGCATCTGGATGGAAGAGGTGCCGGTGCCGGAAATCGGCCCGAACGACGTGCTGATCAAGATCAGGAAGACAGCGATCTGCGGTACCGACGTTCACATCTACAATTGGGACCAGTGGGCGCAAAAGACCGTGCCGGTGCCGATGGTGACAGGTCACGAGTTCGTCGGCACGGTCGCCGATTTCGGCGCGGCGGTCACCGAATACAAGGTCGGCCAGCGCGTTTCGGGCGAAGGCCATATCGTCTGCGGCCATTGCCGCAACTGCAGGGCGGGCAGGGGGCATCTGTGCCGCAACACGCTCGGCGTCGGCGTCAACCGGCCGGGCGCTTTCGGCGAATATCTGGCTATCCCGCAGCACAACGTCGTGCCGATCCCCGACGACGTGCCCGACGAGATCGCCGCAATCTTCGATCCCTTAGGCAATGCCGTGCACACGGCATTGTCCTTCGATCTCGTCGGCGAAGACGTGCTGGTCACCGGCGCCGGGCCGATCGGTATCATGGG
>NZ_RZSU01000103.1:0-21285 GCF_003997585.1 Mesorhizobium sp. M5C.F.Cr.IN.023.01.1.1
CTTGTAGACATTGGGGTCGTGTCTTGAGAGCCGACTGCGATCGATCAATGTCAGACCGGAAACAGGAGTGCCGAAAGCAACGCAGCGACATACAGTCCGACCCCGAAGGACAGATGAGTCATGAGGCCGCGCAGACGCGCAGTGTGCGGGTTGGGAGTTTTCGAGGCTGCAATTCCGGCTCCAAAGGCTGGCTGCATTAGGAAGAATGGGGCGACGACAGTGGACATGCCGACAAGAAGGGCGGGAAGCAATGTCGGATATCGTGCCCAGTCGATGCCCAATACTCCCATCAGCAATGCAGCAAAGACGATGCCGATAGCGTAATGCGCGACCCATCCAATCGGCGTTTCGCCCCGAATTTGGGGCGCCTGCGCGATATTCGCATGCGCGAAACGGCCTCGCGGAAAGTGCCCGATCCAGCGGCCGACCCAGGCATAATCAAGCGGCGGAATCGCGAACGCGCGCTTCAGAAACAGCCCCCAAAGATCCATCACCGCCGTCGCGCCCGCTCCGATCGCGGCCGCGCGGACAACGAACTCCAACTGCTCGTTCATTTCTATGCTCCTGTCCTACCGGTCGAACATTAGCTGGATAAGATCGTTCATTCAACACATTGATTGATTGATTAATTGAATTATGGTAGCCATGCGATATGAAAAAGGCAGACGTTCATCACCCTATCTTTGACGAAATAGCGGATCTCGCCCGCACGCTGGGACATCCACATCGGCTGGTTCTTCTCCGTCACATTGCCGACGGCGAACTCGCCGTGGAGCAGCTGACGCAACTTTCCAGGATCGCGTTGGCCAACACGTCGCAGCATCTTCAGCACCTCAAGCGGGCCGGCTTGGTGCAGACTCGGCGAGACGGGAAACGCGTGCTCTATCGTTTGGCCGATGGCCCGATCGAAAACGTGCTCGCCGCCCTGCGAAGCCTTGCGAACCATAGGCGCGAGCAAATCCGCGAGCTTATCAATGACACTATGAGCCGGCCGGACAGGCTGGAGAACATCTCGCGCGAGGAACTCGTGCGCCGCATGCGGGACGACGAAATCGTGCTGCTCGACGTTCGGCCGCAGGAAGAATACGCAGCCGGACATTTGCCGGGTGCGATCAACATTCCCGTGGGTGAGCTGGAACAACGACTTGCAGAGCTTCCACGGGAAAAGGTCATCGTTGCCTATTGCCGTGGTGTCCAGTGCGTTCTCTCTGCCGACGCGCTGGCTATCCTGAGGGCGCGAGGCTGGGCCTCACGCCGGTTCGAAGGTGGTTTTCCCGAGTGGCTGACGTCAAGCCTGGATGTCGACGGCATGAACTACGAAAGCGGCTGACAGAAGCCGTGGTCGGCGTCCGGCGCTCCCGACCTCCTCGGGGCGAGGCCGAAACCAAATTCAAGCTTCACCCGATCGTGGCTCGAGCTTCCTCGCTTCCTTCATGTTCGGCAGAAAAACCGTCAGCAGCCCGAGCAGCGGCAGGTAGGAGCAGACCTGAAAGACGAAGTCGATGCCTTTCATGTCGGCGACGACGCCGAGCACGGCGGCGGCGATGCCGCCCATGCCGAAGGCCAAGCCGAAGAAGATACCGGCGATCATGCCGACGCGGCCGGGCACCAGTTCCTGCGCGAAGACGACGATGTTCGAGAATGCCGAGGACAGGATCAGGCCGATCAGCACCGTCAGGATCATCGTCCATTCGAAATTGGCGTAGGGCAGAGCCAGCGTAAAGGGCAGCACGCCGACGATGGAGAACCAGATCATCGCCTTCTGTCCGTAGCGGTCGCCGAACGGGCCACCGAGCAGGATGCCCAGCGCCGAGGCGCCGAGGAACAGGAACAGCATGACCTGCGACATCTGCACCGAAACGCCGAATTTATCGATGGCGTAGAAGGTGTAGTAGCTGGCGAGGCTGGCGATGTAGGCGTTCTTGGTCAGCACCAGCAAGGTCAGCACCGCCAACGCGCCCATCACTTTGCGGCGCGGGAAGGGCGAGACAAAACCTGCCGCCTTGCGGTTGGCGAGCGAGGCGCGCAGGCGGCTGTACCAGCCGCCGACCCGCCACAGCACGATGATACCGAGCAGCGATCCGACGGCAAACCACGCTATGCTGGTCTGGCCGAAAGGCACGACGATGAAGGCAGCCAGCAGCGGCCCGATGGCCTGGCCGAAGTTGCCGCCGACCTGGAACAGAGATTGCGCCAGACCGAACCTGCCGCCCGAGGCGAAGCGGGCGATGCGCGAGGATTCCGGGTGGAAGATCGCCGAGCCGATGCCGATCAGCGACGCGCCGATCAGCAGCAGCCAATAGTGTCCGGCATAGGCCAGCACGATCAGGCCGATCAGCGAGGACGCCATGCCGTAGGGCAGCGAATAGGGCATCGGCCGCTTGTCGGTGACCATGCCGATCAGCGGCTGCAGCAATGAGGCCGTCACCTGGAAGGTGAAGGTCAAAAGGCCGATCTGCCAGAAATCGAGACCGTAATTGTCTTTCAGCAGCGGGTAGATGGCCGAGAGCAGCGACTGCATGATGTCGTTGACACAATGGCAGAAGCTCACCGCAAGAATGACGCTGAAGGCCGTCGCTTGCGCCGAAGTGTGGCTGGCCGTCGCAGGCGTGGCGGCGGTGGTGGCTGTCGTATCGGTCAAGGCATGCTCCGTGGTCTTTTTGGCGGGCGCTCGCGCAGGCGGCCTCATAGCCGGGTTGCCTTATAAGTCACTTGCCGGGCGACTTCTTTCGTGGTTTGGTCCAATAGTTTCGCGAGTGGGCCATTACTCAATGCCGCGTGGCAATGAAATCTTCAAAGTGGGCGACACCGATCTCGGCCAGTTTGCCGAACTCGGGCAGTTGCATGAGCGCCGCTGGCAGTGGCTGGAGCAGGCAGTCGGGCCAGCGGTGGCCCTGCCGACCGAATATCCCGACGGCTACCACGTCCCTCAGCACCGTCACAGTCGCAGTCAGTTGCTGCATGCGCTTGTCGGCGTCGTGCTGGTGACGACGCGGCATGGGCGCTGGATGGTGCCTCCCGATCATGCCATGTGGATTCCCGCCGGCACCGAGCATTCCGTCGAGATGCTTGGCGACGTCAGCATGCGCTCGGTCTATGTGATGCCGGACGCCATTGCGGGGCTGCCGCATGGACTCCGCGTCGTCGGCATTACAGATCTGATGCACAGCCTGATCGTGGAATCGGAAAAGCTGCCGCAGGGCGCCGAGCTGGAGGGGCGCGGCGGGCTGATCATGAGCCTCCTGCTGCATGAAATCCCGAACCTGCCGGAACGGCCGCTCGGCCTGCCTTTTCCTTCAGATCCAAAGCTTGCGGCACTGTGCCGGCGCTTCGTCGCAGCACCCTCGCCGCACGCGACAATCGACGAATGGGCCGATATCGTCGGCATGAGCCGCCGTTCCTTCACCCGCGCCTTTCATCGCCAGACCGGATTGTCGCTGTCGACATGGCGCCAGCAGGCCTGCCTGTTCGCGGCCTTGCCGAGGCTGGCCGATGGCGAGCCGATCACAAGGGTGGCGTTCGACCTCGGCTATGACAGCGTGCCGGCCTTCATCACCATGTTCAAGCGTATGCTGGGGGCATCGCCGGGGGGCTATATGCGAGGGTCAAGGGACAATATCAGGGTGTCGAACGGGTAACGCACGACCCCGAACCTTCGGTTCGCTTCAGCGAAATCGGAACCGATTTCGCTGGGGATCATGCGCAAAATCAAAGTGCTACAGCGTCCTTTGCGCGTCCGCTGGACGCGCGGCGCTGTAGCGCTGGCAGATTTCAGTCGAACAGGCTCGATACCGATTCCTCGGTCGCCGTGCGCGAGATCGCCTCACCCATCAGGTCGGCGATGGAGATGACGCGGATGTTGCTGGCGTCGAGCACCGCCTGGGTCGGCTGGATGGAATCGGTAATGACCAGTTCCTGCAGCTTCGAGGCACCGATGCGGGCGATGGCGCCGCCCGACAGAACGCCATGGGTGGTGTAGGCAGTGACGCTGGTGGCGCCGGCGGCAAGCAGTGCATCGGCCGCATTGCACAAGGTGCCGCCCGAATCGATGATGTCGTCGATCAGCAGGCAATCCTTGCCGCGCACGTCGCCGATGACGTTCATGACTTCCGATTCACCGGGGCGCTCGCGACGCTTGTCGACGATGGCGAGTTGAGCATCGATGCGTTTGGCAAGCGCGCGGGCGCGGACCACGCCACCGACATCCGGCGACACGACCATGACATTGGCAAGCTGCTTATATTTCGCCTTCACGTCGCGGGCCATGACCGGCACCGAGAACAGGTTGTCGGTCGGGATATCGAAGAAGCCCTGGATCTGGCCGGCGTGGAGATCCAGCGTCAAGACGCGATCGACGCCCGCCCGCGTGATCATGTTGGCGACCAGCTTGGCCGAGATCGGCGTGCGGCCCGAGGCGCGGCGATCTTGCCTGGCATAGCCGAAATAGGGAATGACCGCCGTGATGCGCTTGGCCGACGAGCGCATAAAGGCATCGATCATGATGAGCAGTTCCATCAGGTGATCGTTGGTCGGGAACGAGGTGGACTGCAGGATGAAGACATCCTCGCCGCGCACATTCTCCTGGATCTCGACGAAGATTTCCTGATCGGCGAAGCGCCTGACGCTGGCTTTGCCCAGCGGGATGTTGAGATAGCGGGCGACCGCTTCGGGCAGCACCCTGTTGGAATTGCCCGCGAAAAGCTTCATGCACCGTTCCTGGTGAAGGATGGAGACTCTGGCAGACTCTCTTGAGCCCCTTAGTCGGGGCTTTTAGCGGCCCGTGCCGGTATTGCAAGCGTCGTGATCGGAATCCGCCGGCTAATCTCAATAAACGTCTACGACGAGGAAAGCCGGCAACATGTCAGCCCGCCAGTCACCCCGCTTGGCCGCCAAGCCATGTGGCAAACTGGTCGATCGTCTGGTCGGCGATCGCCTGCATGGTCTCCGGCGCGACCGCAGCCCAGCCTTCTCCACCATTGGCCGAGGGCGCCTTCTGCTGGCCATTGATGCGATGCAGCCGGTTGCCTGCCGGGTCATAGACGTCCCAGACATAGATGACGGTGGTGTCCTTGCCTTCCGACATCGTCGAGAAATAGCCCTTCAGCACGTGCGTAGGGGTCTGGCCGGCGCTACCGGCCAAGGTGATGCCGCGCTGCTTGGCTCGCGTCTGAAGCTCCGCGGTCAGCGGTGTCGCGGCTTCCACCGAGGCGCCGACGATCGGCGCTACCTGCAGGCGGGTTCGTGCGATGACGGCGGCGCTCTTTGCCGGCGGCACGGTCGTGGTTGCGGGCTGCGCAGTGGCGGAAGGCTCAGTTGCTGCGGAAGGCTGCGCGGTCGTTGCAGGTGTGGTGGGCGTTGCAGCCGTGCCGGTTCCGGTCGTTGGTACGGCCTGTGTCGACTGCGAGGCGATGGCGGAGGGTTCGAGAACGTCCTTCGCGTTGGTGCAGGCGGCCAGCATCAGCGCCGCGAGCAATGACACGGTCGTCACATGCGATCGCCTCATTTGCCTCAAAACTCCCTGGCGATGAACGCCCCTTGCATTCTTACCATTATGGATTCATTGCACAATCAAGTCGAGATCATGGCGGGACAGCGGTTTCGGCTGCGATTCGGTCGTTAGATACGTGCGGCCGAGCGTCATTGCCGTCTCGGTTTCGGAGTCCATGATGATCATGTGGGCGAACAGCGTCATGTTTGGCGCGATGGGTTCGGGATTGCCCTGATAGAACATCGGCATATCCATCCATGATGGGGTGAAGCGGGCGCCGAGCGAATAGCCGCAGGCGTTGAGCCGGTGTTTGGTCAAGTTGTGCGCCTCGAGTGTGCGGGCATGCGCATCGAACACGTCGCCGAAGGTATTTCCGGGCGTCATCGCCTTTTCGACGGCCAGAAGTGCGGCGCGTGCGGCATCGAACAGTTCCTGGTGACGTTTCGACACCTTGCCGGTCAGCACCGTGCGCATCATCGCAGCATGGTAGTGGTGGAAGACGCCGGCCCATTCGAGCGTCACCTGGTCGTTCTTGCTCAGCTTGCGACGGCCGGCCTTGTAACGGCAAAGCAGCGCGTCCACGCCAGAGCCGATGATGAACTCGTTCGCCGGATAATCGCCGCCGCCGGCAAAGATCGCGCCCTGCATGGCAGCAAGGATCAGGGCTTCGTCGCCACCCTGCTTGATCAGCGGCAGGGCCGCATCCAGCGCGTCGTCGGCGAGATTTGCAGCCTTTTCCACCTTGGCGATTTCGGCCGGGCTCTTGAACAGGCGCAGCCGGCTGACGATGCCGGACGCGTCCGCGATCTGGCCAAAGGTCTGCAATTGCTCGTCCAGGCGCCGGCCATTGTAGGCGGTCAGGCCGTGGGTGTCGTATTCGACTCCGATGCGGGCGCCGAGCAGGTCGAGATCGTTGAGCAAATTGCGCAGGTCGATCGCCGGATTGGCGCCGTCGCGATCGGTCCACAGCACGATGTTGTCGATAATCGAGGTGTGGCGCGCCTGGCGCAGATCGGCCGAGCGCGTGAGCAGGATCATCGAACCGTCTGCCTTCACCACCAGGCACTGAAAGAAGCAGAAGCCGAACGTATCGTAGCCGGTCAGCCAGTACATGCTCTCCTGCGCAAACAGCAGGACGGCATCGAGCTTCTTCTCGGCGATCTCGATCATCAGCCGATCGCGCCGCGCGTCAAATTCCGACCGTTCGAAATGCAGCGCCATTATTCAGTCTCCAAAACGATTGCCGAAATCTGCCGCCCGTAATCCGGCTCCTTGCGATGCGTGCTGCGCCGGTAGGAATAGAACAGATCCTCCTCGGCGTAGGTGCAGCGTCCAAGCCCATCGGCGGTGACGCCGGCTCGAGTTAGCCGATCGACCGTATAGAGGTTGAGGTCGAACATTGCATGTCCCGACTTTGCGGACGGCGCGAAATAGCTGATATTGTTGGGGTCGGCCTCGACGAAGCGGGCGATGAATTCCGGCCCGACTTCATAGTTTTCGGGGCCGATGGACGGACCGAGAACCGCAACGATGCGCTCGCGCCGGGCACCGAGGCCCTCCATCGCCGCAATGGTGTTTTCCAGCACGCCCGACAAGGCGCCCTTCCAGCCGGCATGGGCTGCGCCGATAACATGCGCCTCGGCATCGGCGAACAGCACCGGTCCGCAATCGGCGGTCGAGGCGCCGACTGCGATGCCTGACCGGTCGGTGACGACGGCGTCGGCCCTCGGCCGCTCGCCGGGAAAAGGCTCCCTCGCGATGATGACGTCGGGCGAATGGATTTGGTGGGCGGTCAAGAGATGGCTCGGGGGCACACCCATCCAGTCGGCGACGCGGCGGCGGTTCTCGGCTACCTGCGTCTGGTCGTCGCTCGAGCCGGTGCCGATGTTGAGGCCCCGATAAATGCCGCTGGAGACGCCGCCGACGCGGGTGAAATAGCCGTGGCGAATGCCTCGCGCCCGCGCCTTTTCCAGCAAGGGCGACCGAACGGGATCCGGTTTGGTCTGATTCAGCATGGCGGCCGTTGTTGTCCGTGCGGGCGATTTCGTCAAGCGACAGTCCAAAGATCGCGACAATCCAAGATGGGCTACAGTCCAAAGATCGGCGCAGTCCAACATGGGCGACAGCATGGTTGGAAATTGGGAGAGTGGGAGAGGCGGCAGCGAAAAGTCAATCCGCCGTTGCAAAGGGCGGAACGGCGATGCCGGCAGGCAGGACGGCAAGCACCTTGAACAGGCCGCCCATGGCTTGCGGGCCGGCGAGGCGTTCGACCTCGCCTGCAATCTTTTCGCGAGCCGCTTCATCGGCATTGGCGCCGAGCTGGCCGGCGCGTTCGAGAAGACCCATTTCCACCAGGAATTCGCCTTGCGTGGAAAGATGGGCATCGAGGCCGTGCGCCCGCACAATCGCGGCAAGGGCGGCGAAATCGACATGGGCGGTGAGATCGGCTTCGCCCGGATTGGCCAGCACATCTTCGTGATCGTGCTTGCGCAAGGCCTGCAACGTGTCGCCGATCCCTGGTCGGAGGTAGCCATAGTCGAGGAACAGGCCGGCGCCACCGAGCCAGGCCAATCGCTCAGCGATGGTCGCCATCAGCGCGGCTCGGGCCGGCGCGACCTCGACGATCGCGCCCTGTGGTGCGTTTTCGGCATCGTCCGGCAACAGCATCGCATCGACTGAGCCGGCGCCGGCGAAGAAGTGCAATTCGTCCGCGCTGTCGAGGCCGATCATCCGTTCGCGCCAGCCTGTTCCGGCACGGACGAACTGGCGGATCGGCACCGCGTCGAACAATTCGTTGCCGACGATGAAAAGCGGGGTCTGCGGCAGCGTGTCGATGCTCTCGTGCCAGCCGATCGTCGCCGGCGTGGCGGCAAGCGTTTGCCTTTGCACATCTGCCAGTCGCGGGCTGGTCTCGATCATGGCGAACGATGCGCCGGCGGTCAGCGCCGGATCGAGCCGCGAAAGCGTGCGCAGCATGTCCTTCATCAATGTGCCCCGGCCGGGGCCGATCTCGGCGATGGTGACCGGCATCGGCCGGCCGGTCGCCAGCCAGGCTTCGTAGAGCCAGACAGCGACCAGCTCGCCGAACATCTGGCTGATCTCCGGCGCGGTGACGAAGTCGCCGGCCGCCCCGAACGGCTCGCGCGTCGTATAGTAGCCGTCTTGCGGATCGAACAGGCAAAGCGCCATGTATTGGTTGACGGGGATCGGCCCCGCCGCACCGATCAGCTCGACGATGCGGGCTTTCAGTCGGGTCATACCGGCTGTGGCTGTGTAACCGGCTTTGCCGTCGCCATCGCCCAGATGCCGGCCAGCAGCATCGGCAGCGACAGCACCATGCCCATCGTCAGCCAGCCGGTGCCGAGGAGGTAGCCGAGCTGCTGATCGGGCTCGCGGAAGAATTCGACGAAGATGCGCGAGAGACCGTAGCCGGCGATGAAGGCGCCGCCGACGAAGCGCGGCGTCTTCAGCTTGAGCCTGGAATGGGTGAGGAAGCGCAGGACCAGGAACAGCACCAGGCCTTCAAGCAGCGCCTCGTAGATCTGGCTCGGATGGCGCGCAAATGGCCCGCCATTGGGGAATTCGACGGCCCATGGCACGTCGGTCGGCCTGCCCCAGAGTTCGGAGTTGATGAAATTCGCCATGCGGACGAGGCCAAGGCCGACCGGCACGCCGGCCGCCACCACGTCGAACAGCGACCATGTGCGGATACCGCGCGACCAGGAAAACAGCGTCATGGCGAGGATGACGCCGAGCAGCCCGCCATGGAACGACATGCCGCCCTGCCAGACGGCAAGGATATCGAGCGGATGGGCGATGTAACGTGGCAGGTCGTAGAACAGCACGTAGCCGACACGCCCGCCAAGCACCACGCCGATGGCCGCCCACACGATGAAGTCGTCGAGGTCCTCGGGTTTCATAGGCACCGTGCCGTTGGGCCAGAGCCTTGCATTGGTGACGAGCCGCTTGGCATACCACCAGGCGAAGAGAATGCCGACGATGTAGCCGACGCCATACCAATGCACCGCCAGCGGCCCGATCTTGACGATGACCGGGTCGATATTGGGAAAGGGCAGGGCGGCCAACGGCAGCATAAAATATTCGCTCAACAGGCTCTCCCGGTTGCGATCGTGTTCGGGCGCGGACCATGCGGCAGGGTTTTGGCGCGGTCAAGGCGACGTGGATGCTTGCATTCCGCGTCGAGCGCCACTACGTCAAATCGAGCAAGCGAGGATTTGCCATGTCGACCGGACCGAACCGCATTCTCGATGAATTCGCCAAGCTGATGACCGACGCTGCGGGTGCCGCGCAAGGCGTGCGCCGCGAAGTGGAAACCGCCTTCAAGGGGCAAGCCGAGCGTGTTCTCAACTCAATGGACCTGGTGCAGCGCGAAGAATTCGAGGCCGCTCGCGATATGGCGGCGAAGGCCAGGGAGGAAAACACCCATCTCGCTGCGCGCATCGAGGCGCTCGAGGCGAAGCTCGCCGAATTGACCGGACAGGCCGCACCTGCGGCTGCGGCAAAGCCCAGATTAAAAAAATAATCGTTAAACTTTTCCACAAAGCACAATCGCAAAAAGCGCTTTGTCGTGAATCGCTTACCGGCATTGCGTGAATCTTTGTGACAGCGGCTTTCCACATGCGAATGACGCAGTGCGAAAAATTGGGCTGGTCACGCGACTCCCGATCAATAGACTGAATTTGTTGCATGATTCGGAGCAGGGTCATGCGCCGGGCGGTGGGGTCCGGTCTGGGGTCTTTGCGTTGACGAAGTCCCGGCCGTCCGAGTTCTAGACAGAATTGTTCGTCGTGTGTGCCCCGCGGAGCGTGTGGGTTCCCCCTGAACGATAGGAAGCATTCCATGGAACTTCTCGAACTCGAATTCTCGCGCGAAATCCATCCCGTGGATGTTATTGAGCAGGTGGCTCACAACAACGACTGGTCCTTCGAACGGGCCGGCGACGACGAGATTTCGATTTCGGTTGCCGGAAGCTGGACCGACTACCACGTCTCATTCTCCTGGATGGAGGATTTCGAGGCGCTGCATCTGGCCTGCGCCTTCGACATCAAGGTGCCGGAGGCGCGCGCGCTCGAGGTGATGCGGCTGCTTTCGCTGATCAACGAGCAGATGCTGTTCGGCCATTTCGACCTCTGGGAACAGGAGGGCGCGATCATGTTCCGCCAGTCGCTGCTGCTCGCCGGCGGGGTCGAGCCGTCGAGCCAGCAGGTCGAGGTGCTGTTGTCGTCGGCACTCGAAGCCTGCGAATGCTATTTCCAGGCGTTCCAGTTCGTCGTCTGGTCGGGAACCTCGGCCAAGGATGCGCTGGCCGGCGTGCTGTTCGAGACCTACGGAAACGCCTGAGCCAGGCCTGACCCTCAATGAGTTCGAGCAGCCAGCGCAAGCCCGAGATCAGCTTCGCCGATTTCGACCGGGTCGATATCCGCGCCGGCACGATCGTCGAGGCCGAGCCGTTCCCCGAGGCGCGCAAGCCGGCGATTAAGCTGAAGATCGATTTCGGCGCGGCGATCGGGGTGAAGAAATCGTCGGCGCAGATCACCAAATATTATGCACCCGAGACGCTGATCGGCCGGCAGGTGTTCGCGGTGGTCAATTTTCCGCCGCGGCAGATCGGACCCTTCATATCGGAAGTGCTGACGCTTGGCTTTCCCGACGAGGAGGGTGCCGTCGTCCTCGGCGCAATCGAACGCAGGGTGCCCGACGGCGGCCGGTTGTTTTAGCTTCATCATCCACGGGCGGAGCGGGAGCGAAGCGGACGCGCAGACCTGAGGATCCATGCCGCAGCAGTGGTCGATGAATAGGACGGTCCAGAATCGCGTTGTTCTTTCCTTGGCCGCTCCTGTGGAGCAAGGCGGCTCGCCGCCGCCTCAACCAACTAGTTCTTCACCGAAGGGGCCGCTCGCAGGTCACGGAATGGATCCTCGGGTCTGCGCGTCGGCTTCGCCGCCGCTGCGCCCGTGGATGACGAAAGGTAATGTCAGTTTTCGCGTGGTGCCCAGCGCCTCTTCAACCGTCTCCAGGAACATTTCCGCGCACGCCTTCCAACTATAGCGCATTGCCCGTTGGCGCGCCTCGGCGCGGTCGACGTGGAGCGCGGCGAGCGCCGCTTCGCGCAAATCGTTCGACACCGCTCCGCCAACCCCGTCGCCGACAATGTCGATCGGTCCGGTCACCGGATAGGCTGCGACCGGCGTGCCGCTGGCCAGCGCCTCGATGATGACATTGCCGAACGTGTCGGTGCGGCTGGGAAAGACGAAGACATCGGCTGAGGCGTAGATTTCGGCCAGTTCGTCGTTCGGGCGGTGGCCAAGGAAATGGGCATCGGGGTATCTGGCCTTGAGCCTGGCCAGTTCCGGCCCCTCGCCGACGATCACCTTGCTGCCGGGCAAATCCAGGTCGAGAAAGGCGGTCAGGTTCTTTTCGATCGCAACGCGGCCGACACAGAGGAAGATCGGTCGCTTGAGCCCCAGATCCTTCCTCTTGTCCGGGCGGAAATGGTCGGTGTCGACGCCCCGCGTCCATGGCCTGAGCTTGGTGAAGCCGCGCGCCGCCAGATCGTCCGCCAGCGATTGTGTGGCGACCAGCGTGCCTTGTCCGGAATTGTGGAAGTCGCGAAGCCAGCGATAGGCCCAGGCTTCCGGTATTGGCAGCCGCGCGCTCAGATATTCCGGAAAGCGCGTGTGATAGCTTGTCGTGAACGGCCGGCCGGCCTTGCGGCAATAGCGCCGCGCCATGATGCCGAGCGGGCCTTCGGTGACGATATGGATATGATCGGCGTTGCGCGCTTCGATCAGGCGCGCGACGTGTCTTGGCCTCGTCAGCGCCAGCCGGATATCCGGGTAGGTCGGCAGGGGCAAGGTGCGAAATATGTTCGGGGTCAGGAAGTCCGTCTCGACGTCGAAGGATTTGAGGGTTTCCGAAAGCCGTTCCAGCGTGTGGACGACGCCGTTGACTTGCGGGCGCCAGGCGTCGGTGACCATCAGGATGCGCATAGCAGCCCTTTGCTTGAAAGGTCGTCGGTTCCCTTGATGCGAGGCCGCAAGGCCGAATCAATCAGGATCACGCGCTTCATGCGCGCTCTTCAGCATGGTTTCATGACGCCCCGATGAAAGCATAGCCGATGGCCGTCTACAACCACTGGAAAGCACGATGCGTAGGTTCAAAGTGTCAGAGCGTACTTTGTGCGTCCAATTGGACGCACGTCGCTCTAATCAGGCCGGAACCTTGATGACGGCGCGCAAGCCGCCGAGCGGGCTCTTGTCCAGCATGATGTCGCCGCCATGGCTACGGGCAATGTCGCGTGCGATGGCAAGGCCAAGGCCGGTACCGCTTGCATCGAGATTGCGGGCCTCGTCAAGCCGCACGAAAGGCTTGAACACGTCCTCGCGCTTTTCGGGCGGAATGCCCGGACCGTCGTCGTCGATGGTGACGAGCAGCGAGCCGCGGCCGTGGTTGGCGTTGATCTCAACCGTCTTGGCGTAACGGAAGGCGTTGCCGACGACATTGGACAACAGCCGGGCAAAGGCGTGGGGGCGCACATGCAAATTTGGGTCGCCGGCGAGCGTGGTCGACAGTTTGCGTTTGCGCAGCGTGGCCTCCTCGCCGAGCTTGTCGAAATAGGCTTCAAGATTGAAACGGCCGGCGTCTTCCGTCGCCTCGCCGCGGGCAAAGGCGAGATAGCCTTCCAGCATCGACTGCATGTCATCGATATCCTGGCCGAGCGCCTCGGTGTCGGCCTTGGTCCCGGTCAGCGCAAGCTGCAGCTTGAAGCGGGTGAGGATGGTTCTCAAATCATGACTGACCCCGGTCAGCATGGCGGTGCGCTGTTCGAGCTGGCGTTCGATACGTTCGCGCATCTGGATGAAGGCAAAGCCGGCGCGGCGAACCTCCTCGGCGCCGCGCGGCCGGAAATCGAGCGGCATCGGCCGGCCCTTGCCGAAACTTTCGGCGGCCTCGGCCAGTGTCAGGATCGGCCGGATCTGATTGCGCAGGAATGGGATGGCGATCATCAGCAGCACCAGCGAGGTGCCGACCATCCAGATCAGGAAAATGTGCGTGTTCGAGGCATAGGCCTGGCTGCGGCGCACGAAGGCGCGCAGCACCTTGCCCTCGAGCTGGACACGGACCTCGATGATGTTGGAATTGCCGACCGTATCTATCCAGAACGGACGGTTGATCTGATGGGTGATCTCGGACGAGAGAATTTCGTCGAGGATCGAGAAGAACGGCTTTGGACCGGGCGCCGGCAGCGGATCGGGCGGAAGCAAGTCGATCTTCAGCTGCATGCGATCCTGCGCGATGCGGATGATGTTGGCGTAGTCGGCGTCGTTCGGATAGGTTTCCACCAGGTCGACGATCGCGGCAATGTCGCGGACCGTGGCCTGCGACAGGCGCTGTGTCACGGTCTGCCAGTGGCGTTCCATGAAAACAAAGGCGAGGACCGATTGCAGCAGGATCATCGGTGCGATGACGATGATCAGCGAGCGGGCATAGAGCCGCTTCGGCATGTAAAGCGAAACGAGGCGCCAGAACCGTTTCCAGGCGAGCGGCACCGCCTTCAGTACCCGCGTGGCGCGAGCGCTCAAGCCGCGATCTCCCGGCCGTTCCAGTTGCGTGGTCGCCATTCGCCCTTTTTGCTCATCTTCAGCCACTCAACAAGGGGCTGTGGGCGTCAGTCTATTCCACGCTGAGCCGATACCCAATACCGCGCACGGTCTGCAGCCAAACCGGATTGGACGGATCGCGTTCGATCTTGCGGCGCAGCCTGTTGATCTGGACGTCGATGGTGCGTTCGCCGACTTCGGACTCGTCGCCGACAAGCTCATGACGCGGTATCGTTTCGCCGGCCCGCGCCGCGAAGATCGCCAGGATCTCCTGCTCGCGGTCGGTCAGCTTCAGAGCCTCGCCGCCGCGCTTGAGCTCCCGCCTGGCGATCTGGAACGTGTAGGGGCCGAAGACCAGTTGCTCGACTTTGGGCGTCGTTGCCGGACCGCCGCGGCGCAGGATGTTGTTGATGCGCAGGATCAATTCGCGGGGATCGAAAGGCTTCGGCAGATAGTCGTCGGCTCCGGCCTCGAGCCCGGTAATCCGGCTGTCGGTCTCGGAGAGCGCGGTAAGCATCAGGATCGGCACGTTCTTGCTTGCCCGCAGCGCCTTGGCCAGATCGACACCGGTTTCGCCAGGCATCATGATATCGAGCACGAGCAGATCGAAATCGAGGCCGGCGAGCTTGCGCCGCGCTTCGCCGGAATTTCCGGCAACGGTGACGCGAAAGCCGTTTTCGGTCAGATATTGTTTGAGAAGATTGCGGATACGGGTATCGTCATCAATCACCAGCAGATGCGGCGCGTCGTCGTCCGGTGCTGCCGGTTGATCAACCCTTTCAATGGTCTCCATGGCTTTTCCCTGACGTTTTTGCGGGCACAATGTCGATCTGCGCTCTTAGTTCCGGATTGACCATTGCTTCCAGGAAGCGCTCGATCAAGGTGCGTTCGGTGGCTCCGGCATCTTCCAATGCAGCATGGATGCGGCGTGACTGTGGCCGTGCCAGCGCCAGTGCCAGAGCGCGGCCCTTGGCTGTCGGATAGAGCTCGCGCTGGCGGCGGTCGCGCGGGCCCTGCAGCTGGACGATGTGGTCGGTGTCGATCAGTTGCTTGAGCACGCGCGCCAGGCTCTGCTTGGTGATCTTCAGCACGTCGAGGAGTTCGGCGACCGTCAGGCCAGGCCTGCGATTGACGAAATGCAGAACCCGGTGATGGGCCCGGCCGAAGCCATAGTCGGACAGGATCTGGTCCGGATCGGAGGTAAAGTCGCGATAGGCGAAGAAGAACAGTTCGATGATGGCAAAGTCGATGCCGTCCTCGTCGGTGATCGCCGTCCTGATCGGTTTTCCGGCTGGGTGGCTGCGATCTGTCATCTTTTCTCCGTGCGAAGGGGAAATTATGTCAGTACTATTGACGTAATTTCCCGGCAATGCTAATTTTTGACAAGCTTTTCGGCGGATTGCGAACGAAAAGGCAAGGGAAGGCCGTTTTTCCGGAACTTCCTGTGTTTGCCAGAGCTTATATATCCGCCTACGCTTCGAGATACCGGCCGCCCGGCGCGGCTGACAAGAAACGCGCAACGATAATGTGCGGGCGGGCGCCCGCGGGAGGTTACCATGGCATCCGTTCCCTTTGACCAAATGGACGGCTTCATCTGGATGAACGGCGAGTTCGTCAAATGGGCCGACGCCAAGATCCACGTGCTGACCCATGGCCTGCACTACGCCAGCGCGGTGTTCGAGGGCGAGCGCGCCTATGGCGGCGAGATTTTCAAGCTGACCGACCACAGCGAGCGCCTACACGAATCGGCACGCCTGCTCGGCTTCAAGATTCCTTATTCGGTTGCCGAGATCGACGACGCCTGCCGCACGCTGTTGAAGAAGCAGGGTTTCCAGGATGCTTATGTCCGGCCGATCGCCTGGCGCGGTAGCGAACAAATGGGCGTTTCGGCGCAAAACAGCCGGATCAACTGCGCCATCGCCATCTGGCAGTGGCCGAGCTATTTCGATCCGGCACAGAAGCTGAAGGGCATCCGCCTCGATCTGGCCGAATGGCGCCGCCCCGATCCGCGCACCGCGCCGTCGAAATCCAAGGCCGCCGGCCTCTACATGATCTGCACCATGTCCAAGCATGCCGCCGAAGCCAAGGGCTATGCCGACGCCATGATGCTCGACTGGCGCGGCCAGGTTGCGGAAGCGACCGGCGCCAATATCTTCTTCGTCAAGGACGGCAAGATCCACACGCCCACCCCCGATTGCTTCCTCGACGGCATCACCCGCCGTACGGTGATCGGCCTTGCCAAGGATCGCGGCTTCGAGGTGATCGAGCGCACCATCATGCCGGAAGAGCTTGAAGGCTTCCAGCAGTGCTTCCTCACCGGAACAGCGGCCGAGGTGACGCCCGTTTCAGAGATCGGTCCATACCGATTCGAGGTGGGTGAAATTGCCAAGACTCTGATGAACGACTATTCTGCGGCCGTTCAACCCAAGCACGCAATCGCCGCAGAATAACGAAAGTCACAGCTTTTTTTATAAGTAGGGGCGGTTTTCGGGCCGCCCCTTTTATTTAAGCACTTCTGCATTTGACTTTCGTCCAATTCGGCGTCTCATGATGCTGTCGGCCCGGGAGGCTGGCAGCTATGGAGGGACTGGTAATATGGACATGAACACGCTTCTTCCGATCATTGTTCAGGTGATTATGGGTATCATCGGTGGCCAGGCGGTGGGCGCGGCGATCAAGACAGCGGCAGTGGGGCAGCTTACCAAAATCCTGGGCGGCGCCCTTGGCGGCGTCGGCGGTGCGGCCATCCTCGGCAGCCTGCTCGGCGGTGGCACGATCGATCCGGCTGCAGCCGCAGCGGCAACGAGCGGATTGGGCAGCGCGCTGAATGTGCAGAACATCCTCGGCGGTGCCGGTGGTGGCGCCATTCTGACAGCCATCATCGGCGCGGTCATGAATGCGACGAAGAAGTCAGCCTAGCGGTTTCGGGCTTTTGCATGGGCGGCTTCGGCCGCCCATTTCTTTTTTGCGTTGTGGCGACAGCCGGATGCGGTGGACGACGTTCGCGTGTGGATCTACATCAGGGGCGACACAGCGAAAGGACGATCATGGGTCAGCTCAACGCCGGCGTCGTGCCAGTCACGGCCTTCCAGCAAAACTGCACCATCCTCTTCGACATGGACGACAGACAAGGCGTCGTCGTCGATCCGGGCGGCGACATCGAGAAGGTGCTGGCGGTGCTCAAGAACAATGCGATCAACGCCGGCGCGATCTGGATCACGCATGGTCATATCGACCATGCCGGCGGCGCCATGGAGCTGAAGGAGGCGCTCGGCGTCGAGATCATCGGCCCGCATGAGGCCGACCGTCCGTTGCTTGCCAATCTCGAGAAACAGGCGAAACACTACGGCATCACCGATCCGGTGCGCAATTGCGTGCCCGACCGCTTTCTCAGCGAAGGCGATACCGTGTCGTTAGGCCAGCACGCGTTCGAAGTCTTTCATTGCCCCGGCCACGCGCCCGGCCATGTCGTCTACTACAATCGTGCTGCTAAGTTCGCCCATGTCGGTGACGTGTTGTTTCGCGGCTCGGTCGGGCGCACCGACCTGCCGGGCGGCGACCACGCCGCGCTGATCGCCTCGATCAAGGACAAGCTTTTGCCGCTCGGCGACGACATCGGCTTCATCTGCGGCCACGGTCCCGGCGGCCGCTTCGGCGAGGAGCGCCGGAGCAATCCATTCCTGATTTAAAACGCGTTGCGGCTGAGGAGCCTCACGCGACGCGCATCGGTCTCCTGCCTTTATGCATGACTACGACCAAAAAGCGCTGGCCTGGCGGACAGCGCTTTTGTTTGGGGGCAGGGAAGCCTCAGTTCGCGGTGCAGAAATGCTGTTCGCCGTCATAGCCGGTGAACGTGCCGGTGCGGGCGTTGAAAGAGCGGTAGCGATCCGAACAATATTCATACCAGCCACGGGTCCATGGCTCGGCATAGCCGTCATTATAGACGACTCGCGGTTCCGCGTAGTAGCGGCGCACCGGGGCGGGCCGTGGATAACGACCATAATCGTCATAGCCGGAGTCGTAATAGCTGGGCTGCGGGTTGTTGAGCGCACCAACGATCAGGGCGCCGGCCGCGAGGCCAAGGACGCCTGCCGCGATCGCATCGCCATTGCCACGATGGTGGTGCCGGTGACGCCAGTCACCAGCGCTGGCCGCTGGCAAGGTCGCGAGCGTGGTCGCAACAATCGCGGCGGACAGGATGGTGGTCTTGAAAATTCGGTTCATGTCG
Source organism: Mesorhizobium sp. M5C.F.Cr.IN.023.01.1.1 (assembly GCF_003997585.1). NCBI lineage: Bacteria > Pseudomonadati > Pseudomonadota > Alphaproteobacteria > Hyphomicrobiales > Phyllobacteriaceae > Mesorhizobium > Mesorhizobium sp. M5C.F.Cr.IN.023.01.1.1. The sequence continues at coordinate 18,338 of NZ_RZSU01000103.1, forward strand.
GTCTCCTTCGTGCCGGCCCGGGTAATCTGGGGGATGCGGTCCGGCTTTACCGAAGCTAATAGGCGACCGTGGCTGAACGGGGGCTGAACGAAATTGACGGGATGGGATCAGTCGATATTCATCGATCAGGCATGGCGCAAGGCACAAATATCGTACGCTCAACAAGGAGCGGACCTGCACGAAGGGGACCGTCCGACGCTGTCTCGAGCTCGGCTCAGCCGACCGACAGGTTGACGGCTTTCGGACCCTTGCCGCGTTTGTCCGGCTCGGTGTCGAATGTTACCTTCTGCCCATCCTCAAGACCGGGAAGACCCGACGCCTGCACGGCCGAAATGTGGACGAAGACATCCTTCGCGCCATCATCCGGCGTGATGAAGCCGAAGCCTTTGGCATGATTGAAGAATTTGACGGTGCCGGTCTGCGGCATGGGAAGCTCCTTTGATCCCATCAAGTCCAGTCTCGGGCCGGCAAATGCCCGAGTGGAAATTTGTCCTTTATTTTAGCGCTATCGGCAAGAGAAAGTTTTGCGAGCATTGGCATGCCGCCCTGCCACGAAAAAGGCGCGACGAAAACCGCCGCGCCTTCGAAACTCGGGTCCGGCCCTGAAAGCCGGTTCAAGGCCTTTGGAAGGGCCTCATTCCTGGCACGTCCGGGCGGACGTGCGCGCGCCGACGGTTCAGTCCGCGCGGAGATTGACCGCCTTCGGCCCCTTGCCCATGCGGTCGGGCTCGACGTCGAAGGTGACCTTCTGGCCATCGACGAGCGTGCGCAGGCCCGAAGCCTCGATCGCGGAGATGTGGACGAACACGTCCTTGGCGCCGTCATCTGGCGTGATGAAGCCGAAGCCTTTGGTAGCGTTGAAGAATTTAACGGTGCCGGTCTGGGCCATTGGGGAAACTCCTTCACCCGTGTCAGTCTTTGTGGTTTGCCCGCCGCCTGACGCCGTGGGCAAGTCCGGTGGTTGCTTCGGCAGTCATGCATTGGCGCATGGTCAAAACCCCCCGCCGAAAAACGGGGCCGTCAGAGATTCACAGTATCGGGGAAAGGTCGTCCAAAACGTTCCGCTCTCCGGGTCGCAAATGCCCGAACACGAAATTTATCGCACGGAAAGGTGATCGTTGCAAGGCAGCGTCCGCGGGCCGCCCCATGGGCGCATTCCGACGCATGGCATCGATAGGACGGGGTGCTCGCCCGGTCATCGGCCAGCGCCTGGCCACGCATGGTCCAACGGGCTGGAGCTTGCAAACAGGGATTGCATTTGGCGGTGGAATGGCGAGGATCGGCTTGGAGCGGAGCGCGCGCGTTTGCGCCCGGAGCGGGGGCTCGAGGGAGATATAGTTATGAAATTTCTCGCGGCAATCTTCTCGCGGCAGGGTTTTGCCATCCTGTTGCTGTCGGCAGTTCTTGCAGCCTGCACAGCCGTGGTGGTGGAGGAAGGACCGGGGTACCGCCCGCCAAGGCCAGGGCCGCAATTCTGCACCAGGCAGTATGATCCGGTCTGCGCCCGGCGCGGTGGGGACCGCCAGACCTTCGCCAATGCCTGCCTTGCCGAGCGGGCCGGGTATCGCATCATCCGCGACGGCCAGTGCCGCGACGGCGGCGGCGGTGGCGAAGAGCAGACATTCTGCACGCGCGAATATGCCCCCGTCTGCGCACGCCGCCGTGGCGAATTGCGCACCTTCCCCAACGCCTGCGAGGCTCGCGCCGCCGACTATCGCATCGTCGACGACGGTCCCTGCTGAGAGGCTGGCTTCCTCCCCGTTTCCGGACGGGGAGGAAGCCATCTATCAACCGGACACAGGCAGGTGAGGGTAGAAGCCGCTCCTGCCTCTACGCCGGCAGCCTCGCTCTATGGCAATGGGCGATGAACTCGGCCCTAGCCAATCCTGACCATATGGCTTCGACGTGTGTGATCTTTGATCCGATCCGCGCGGTGGCTGGATGAATGCCGGGCTGCTCATCCGTCCGCCGCTAGCCCTTTGACTTCGGCTTCAAACCGGCCGAGCCGAAGGCGATGCCGGCTTTGCTGCCGCCTTGTCCTTCTTGGGCTTGCGTGTCTCGCGGTTGCTGCGCTGTTGACCCTTCGCCATTTCCTGGTCCCTCGTGATTGGTTAACGGTGGCGGCTGATGTGGGTCCTAAAGCGCGTCGCGTTGAAAAGGATTCAGCCGACGCGCTTTAAGTTTTTGTTTTTACGCATGTCGTTGTCCCAAAACCGCTTCGCACGTTTGGGCGACATGCATTAGGCGCTCGGATTGTCGGCCACTTCGAGATTGTCTTCCGTGGTGACCCGCTCGTAGGCCTCCTCGTCGCTGCGGATGCGGTATTGCGGCGAGCCGTCCTTGACTGGCAGCTTGCTCTTGATTTGGAACAGCCCTGCGGTCTTCTGGACAAGGCCGGTGCGGCTCTTCATGCGAACGGTCTGGCCGATCGCGAAAAGATGCGCGGGCGTGTCGGTGCGCGGGCGCGCGTTCTGCTGGAAGCGGATCATGCAGCATTCTCCTAGTCGCGCTTCGGCGCGGTTTCGAGTTCGGCGAGGTCGATGGCGACAAATTGGCTGGTCTGGCTTTTCACCGTCCTTGCCGGCAGATGGATGAACGTGGCGACACGGCGCCAGGCAAGCCACGACATGCTATCGATAAGCTCCTCATCGTGGTCGATGTCGTAGTCGCCGGCCGGCAATTTTCCTTCCAGGCCGCCGAGCATGAAGGGTGCCTCGAAATGCGCTATGGAATGGGTAGTTCGGCCAGACATTCTCGTGCCTCGAATTCTCGTTTCCGGCTTGGATCCGATAGGTGATGCCCGCTTTGCGGCACCGGGACTTAAACGTCGTGTGTCCCTGTATCGGCAATTTGGGTATCGGCGATCTGGATGAGTTTGACGGGTCGAGAACCTCTGACGCCGCGAGATGCCAAGCTTGGCCCAAAAAAACGATCTCAATTCTTTAATC
>NZ_RZSU01000104.1:0-21009 GCF_003997585.1 Mesorhizobium sp. M5C.F.Cr.IN.023.01.1.1
TCCGGTCTCGGCATATTCGCTCGCGTTCTTTGCGATACTGCCGTACTCTCCGCGCGTAACAATCGCGGTACGGACTCCGCGCGCCAGCAGATGGTCGGCGACGGCCACTGCTTCGTCCAGGGAAGCGCCCGCTGAAGCGAAGGCAAATGCCAGCCCTTCGACCTGCAGATTTTCCGGATCGGCGTTGACCGAGACATCCTGAGAGACGCTCACGCCAGCTTCAGTCAGCAAGCGCCGCAGCCTGCCTCCATCGTCGATCCAGCCTAAATGCACATGCCGCACCCGCAGCAATTTGTCGATCTCGCGGTGATCGGGAAAATAGCCGCGGCACACGCCGAACTCCTCGAAATCCATTCTGCGGTCGCCAGCCTCGTCGACCGAAATTTCGGTGTAAGCGGTGATGCCTTCGACCACCCTAGTGTGAGCGGTTTCGACGTCCATCTCCTTCAGGGTCGCCAATGTGCGATCGCCTTCAGGATCGTTGCCGATTGCACCGAAATATGCCACGCGGTGGCACAACGCGCTCAACTGGACCGCCACGTTCAGGGCGTTGCCGCCGATCAGCGAAACTGCTAGCGGCGCCGCAAGTCGGTCGATGCAATTGTCGCCAACGGTTGCGATCTGGAAATTGGTCATGTTGATATCCGTCGAAGAGGCGCCATTGGCGCCCTCGATCGTGCAGCAATCAATAGGCTACGCGCTTGTAATAGCGCCGCGTGGTGAGCGGGTGATTGCGCTTAACTTCCAAATGGGCGCTGATTCGCTCGAACGCGGCGGCCAGCAGCACCGGCGAAATCAGCGCGCGCACTTCATGCGAGATGCCGGGCATTGCGAAATCCGCCGTGTCGAAAACGGAAAGACGATCGGTATAGTTCGGCGCGAACTTCTCCACCCGCTCTGCGAGCGGCCGACAGGCGTCCTCGCCCTTGAACAAGATGACGCTGACGTCCTTCTCGATCAATTCCAGCGTGCCGTGAAAGAAGTCCGAGGCATGGACCGGACGCGTGCGGATCCATTGCATCTCCTCGAGAATGCACATGCCGTAGTAGAAGGCCTCGGCCCAGGTTGAGCCGGCGCCGGTGACAATGTGATACCCGGTGCCCTTGATTTCTTCCGCGAACTGTTCCGCGCGCTCTTCGAAACTGCGCTTCAGGTCCACGAGAAGTTGCGGGAGCAAATTGAGTTCGGCCACCACGCTGTCGAAATTCTCGATTTCGCCGCGATGCTGCATGATCGCAAGCGCGATCAGCAGCGACTGCAGATAAAACGACTCGCAAGATGTGTCGTCCTCGGCGAAGTTAACGAATACGCGATCGCCGCCCTTGCCGAGCGGCGTTTCGCGATGACCGACGAGTGTGATCACCTTGGCGCCGCGCTTTTCGGCGAATGCCAGCATCTCCACGCTTTCCTTCGTCGTGCCGGAGAGCGAGGGCAAGATGACGATCGAGTTCGGACCAAGATGGGCGGAACCGGTTATCGACAGTTCGGCGCTCAGGTCGTGGAAGGTCGGGAACGTCGAGCGGCGCAGCAGAAGCTGGGCGGCCGGCTGCATGAGGATCGCCGCGCCGCCGGTTCCGAGAAAGAAGATATTCTGCGCGCCGGCTTCGAGATATGAGACGATCACGTCCCTGATGTCGCCGGCAAGCGCGACCGCGCCGCGCTGAATGCCCAGATAGCGGTTCTCGTCAAAATTCAGCATTCGGCCCTCGTTGTCGAAGAGCGGCAGTAAGGTTCCCGCCGCGATCAGGAAACGCTTGATGATGTTGTCAGACAACTGACATCCGTTTGGCGATGTTGTCAAGCGTTATGACGAGATGTCCTGCCCTCGCCAGATCTATGGTGGCCAGGGAAGGCTTGACGGACCAGGCGGGATGAATCACGTTGTCAGACAAGTAGGGTGCTGCATGGAGATGGGATTGAGAAACGGCCTTCGCGACAAACGGACAGTCGTGGCGCAATTGCGGGAAGAGTTATCTCTCCTTATCGAGAAAGAGAAGCTGGTGACTGGCGATCGGCTGCCGACCGAATTGGAGCTGACGGGTCGTTTTCGGATTTCGCGCCCAGCGCTTCGCGAAGCGCTGAAGCTGCTCGAACAGGATGGCATCATCAATGTCGTCCACGGCAAAGGGCGGTTCATCTCCGCGACGGCGGCGCTTCGTGTCGAGCGGCCGATCACCTGCTTCGAGAGCGTGACCGACATGGTCCGGCGGTTCGGTTATCAGCCGAACAACAAAGTTCTCTCGATTTCCGAGGAAGAACCCGATCCGGAAATCGCAAAAGCTCTGGCGCTGAAATCCAGCGCTCGCGTCATCCGCCTCGAGCGCCTGCGCATGCAGAACGACAAGGTGATCATGTATTGCGTCGACTATGTACCGCGTTCGGCCATTCCGGGGCGTCTGGACGATCTGGACTGGACCGGGTCGCTACTGGACCTCCTCGAGAAGCACTATCAGCGGCCAAAAATGTCGACCGCTACCGCCTCCGCGGTGATGCTGCCGCAGCACATCGTCGACAGAAACAACCTGCATGATTTCGGCCCGGCCTTTCTCATCGAGGAAATAGCCTACAGCGACGCCGGCCTTCCAGTGGCCTATGCGCAGGACTACCACCGGGGCAGCGCCTTCTCGTTCAGCTTCGTACGGAAATAAGGATTCGAGGCATACCGTTGCCGGTCGACATTCAGACTATTGAGAGACGTCAGACAATCTTCGAAGTTGCGAGCGAAGCCGTGCGGACCGGCGGTCGGGCCATGCCGCTCGCCGGAGTCCGGTCCCGGCCGCACCACAAGGAAGGATTCCGCCTGTCCACTCCGAATATGGACGACTGACAAACAAGCTCGGCGGCTCCAAATTCAACTTGACAGCCGGCTTCGCGAATTGTCTGTTGTCTGACAACATGGATTGCCATAACCGAGTTTCACAGCCTGCCCGATTAACAGGCGGAGACGCTGAAAAAATCAACTGTGTTGTCGGACATCTTACAAAGTTGCTCGATCGGGCCGACGTTAACCGACCGGGCCTCACGGGAGGAAACCAGTGAAGAAGATCATCCAATTTGCGCTTGCCGCCGCGGCGGGCGCTCTTTTCGTCTTGCCGGCCAATGCTGGCGAAACGCTCGACCGCGTCACCGAGAAGAAGGTCATGGTGGTGGCGACCAACAGCGGTTGGCCGCCTCAGAGCTACCTCGACGACTCCAACCAGTTGACCGGCTTCGACATTGACGTTGCAAAGGAAATCGCCAAGCGGCTCGGCGTCGAAGTTTCGTTTGAGACGCCCGACTGGGCAACCATGACGGGCGGCCGCTGGTCCGGACGCTTCGATCTCGGCGTCGGCTCCGTCACGCCCACGAAAGCCCGCGCACAGGTCATCGACTTCCCGGGGATCTACTATTACAGCCCCTATGTCTACGTGCTGCACAAGGATTCCAAGGTCGCCAAGCTGCAGGAACTCAACGGCAAGGTGATCGGCGTCGAAACGGCCACGACATCAGAGGATTTCATCCGCCGTCAGTTGGCGATCGATGCGCCGGGCCTGCCGCCGATCGAATACAAGATCGAGCCGGGCGAAATTCGCACCTATGCCGATTCGATGCTGCCCTTCGACGATCTGCGGCTGGGTGACGGCGTTCGCGTCGACGCCGTCATCGCGCCGGAGCAGACCGCCCTGAACGCGATCAAGAATGGCTATCCCCTGCGGGTGCTCGAAGGTGAATACGCTTTCCGAGAGCCGCTGGTCCTGATCAGCGAAAAAGGCGATGCGGAATGGAACGCGAAAGTCGGTGAGATCCTCGGCCAGATGAAGACGGAAGGTGTATTGGCCGAGCTGACCACCAAGTGGTACGGCAAGGACTACAGCGTCGATTGATGCATCTGGCGGGCGGGCGGCGGCTGAGCATTGCTGCCCGCTTGCACCTCCAGCCACTATTCCTGCCAGCCATTTGCGAGAGGCGATGAACTACATCGACACGCTATATTCCCGTACGCTGCAGGATCAGACAGAACGAAGCCCGCTCGTCGCGGCCGAACAGACTGATGTCTGCATTGTCGGAGCAGGGCTGGCCGGCCTGACGGCCGCGCTGGAACTTGTTCGGGCAGGAAATTCGGTTGCGGTTCTGGAGGCGCAACGCGTCGGTTGGGGAGCATCCGGCCGCAATGGTGGGTTCGTCGGCCCGGGCTATGCCGGCAGGGGCGAGACGATCCGGCGCATGGCGGGAGCTGCGGATGCAAAAAAGCTGCAACTCCTGTCCATTGAAGGCGTCGAACTGGTGCGCAATACCATCGAAGATCTCGGCATCGCGTCGGCCTTGCCGAAACCCGGAATTACAAGGGTCGTTCGATATGAGGCAGCCGCTCAGCTTCAGGCTGAGGCCGAGGCGGCGCTGAACGATTTCGGCTACCCACTCGAATTCCTAGACCGCACGGCCGTACAGGCCCTGCTGCATTCGGACCGCTACTACCAGGGCGTGCGCGACCCCCAGGCCTTTCACTTCCACCCTCTGAACTACCTGCGGGGTATCGCGGCCGAAATCGAGCGGCTGGGCGGCCTCATATACGAAAACAGTGCGGCTACTTCCGTTAGTCTGAACGACGCCATAAAGGTGGTTCGCACCGATCGCGGGTCGGTGCAGGCCAAGCACGTCGTTTTTGCTACCGGCGGCTACACCGGCCGGCTCGTTCCGGCGCTGAAGCGCAGCCATCTGGCGATCTCGACTTATGTCATGGTTTCCGAACGCGCTCCCGAACTGATCCGCACCGCCATCGAAACGACAGATGCCATCGGTGATGACCGCAAGGCCGGCGACTATTACCGGGTCGTCGACGGCGGCCAGCGGCTCTTGTGGGGCGGGCGCATCACCACGCGCACCGGCGAGCCGCGCGATCTTGCCGCCAAGCTCCAGCGGACCATGGTGTCGACCTATCCGCAGTTGAAAGACCTGGAGATCGACACCGCCTGGAGCGGGCTGATGGCTTATGCGCGCCATCAAATGCCACAGATTGGCCAACTGCAGCCCCATGTCTGGTACTGTACGGCGTTCGGTGGGCACGGCATGAATACGGCTACGATCGGCGGCAAGATCATCGCCGAGGCTATTCTCGGAACGAGCGACCGCTTCAGGCTGTTTCAGCCTTTCGGGCTCGCCTGGAATGGCGGACCGGCCGGCAAGATCGCCGCTCAACTTGTCTATTGGAAACTTCAGGCGAACGACTGGCTGCGGGAGCGGGGCGCCTGAGCGCATCGGAGGGGTGAACGTGATCGCACAATTGGTTCTGGCATACCCCGATCACCTCAGACGCCTCGGCACTGCGCTTGTCGTCCTAGTACTCACGAGCGTCTTCTACTGGATGGGCCTGCATGGCGCATGGCTGGTCAATCTGGCACCCGGCCTGCAATATTCTATCGAAGCTTCGCCCGCGCTATGGAGCGTGATCGCCTCGTTCGTCGTGGCCGCGCTACTCGCCGCGAACGGGATCGCCATCAACCGCCTGTCGCGCTTCCATCAAATCATTACCGTCTGGGTCGAACTGCTGGCTCTGCTGATGTGGTTCTTTTATTCGTTCGACCTCAGCTTCTCGTTCATCGCGCGGAAGATCGGCTTCCTGGTCAGCCAGGGCGTCCTCACGACCCTGTATATATCAGCTATTGCAATTGTGATCGCGACGGCTCTCGCTCTGATCGGGGCCATCGCCAAACTCTCAAAAAGCGGCATCGCCTTTGGATTGGTGACATTCTACACCTCGCTGTTTCGCGGACTTCCTCTGCTGATGCAGCTCTACCTGATTTATCTCGGGCTTCCACAACTGGGCTTCGTCATAGGCCCCATTCCCGCGGGCATTGCGGCACTCGCGCTCTGCTATGGCGCCTATATGACTGAAGTCTTCAGAGCAGGCATCGAGAGCATTCCAATAGGCCAGCATGAGGCTGCCACTGCTCTCGGCTTGCGTCCGGCGCAGACTATGCTCCTCGTTATCCTCCCGCAGGCAATGCGAGTAATCATTCCACCGACTGGCAACCAGTTCATCGCCATGCTGAAGGATTCGTCGCTGGTTTCGGTCGTCGGCGTGTGGGAATTGATGTATCTCGCCCGTACCCAGGGCCAGACAGAGTTCCGGCACATCGAGATGCTAATCACTGCATCGATGATCTACTGGCTGCTGTCGATCGGGCTCGAATATGCGCAATCGCGCATAGAGCGCCATTTCGGCAAGTCGCTGAAAAGGTAGGTCGCATCGTTAGCGCGAAGGAGGAAGATCTGGCTGCCAGACGATGGGCTGTGGACGTGGCAGAAAGGCGTGAGGAAGAATGGCTGGCCGGCGTTGCCGAAGCGCTTAAGGGAACCTGGCTCTTTCGGCCAGGAAAAGGCAGTCCGCTATGTCGAGCTGAAACTGGGGGTCATGTCCGCTGGAAACTCTCTGCGTGTGTACCGCGAGCGTCATCGCTCCGGGATGATGGCGCGGGCATCTGACGCTTTCGCGCTCATCACGCGCGGTCAGTACTCGGGGCTGACGACCCAACCTGTGAAAGGCGGCGAAGTCCTCATCGCATCGCAGCGCAACGGGCAGTCCAAGGTCGCCGACGCGCGCTGCGTTTATTGGCGGCTACATCGCTGCTCGGCTGTCCGGCAAGACGCTCCCGACCGAGGGCGCCTTCCATGGTCTGACAACGTGGGCACTCACAACCTTGGTGGTCTTATATTTCCTCACCAGCACCGTTGGCATGATTGTTGGCGGAGCTTTCAGTGGCATCACAAGTGCCGTCGGCGGCTTGAGCGAGACTGTAAGCGCAGACTGCGGCCCCGATTGTCGCAGAGGCCAATCCTTTCGAAGCTATTGAAGCTCAGGTGCGCTCGACCGGAACAGATCCGGAAGCCCTTAACAATGCGGCCATTAACAGGTCGTTGGCGGCCGTCATACCATCGATGACGGCGCGCGCCCGATCGCGGCGCGTGACGGCGCGGATCACAGCGCGATAGTCCGGCACGGTGGCGCGGCCAGTCAGGTTGTTCGTGCGCGGTCGGTCATAGAGGCCTCGGTCGATCCGGCGCAGCTCCCCGGCGGCTGCCAGGCGCTGCAGGGTTTTGTCCACGGCGGCGCGTGCGCCGAGATCGGCGAAGTCGCCGGGGGTCCAGACCTCGTCGGATTTGGACTCAATGCGGGCAAGCAGGCGCGAGCGAAGGTCGGTATCGGGCTCAACTATGGGCATGTCCGAAATATGATATCGCCCGAGCATCAAATGCCCTCCTTCCGCAAGGCACGACATCATCCCGATTGACTCTTGGCAGATACGAGAACAAATGTAGAACATATCACGGGCTTTCCGCGTTTCAAGGGTCACATGAGTATATCGGCGCCCCCTGCTGCCATTTCCGAGCTTCGAGAACGCATCGCGCATCTCGAAGGTGGAAATGCACGCGAGCGTACGGTTTTGCCGTTCGGAGTGGCCGCGATTGACAGGGATCTGCCGGGAGGGGGATTGGCTTTTGGCGGTCTGCACGAGGTCGCGGGTGGTGGAAATGGCTCCGTCGATGGCGCAGCGGCACTATTCGCTGCCGGTATTGCCGCGCGCCACGGTGGTGCGTTACCCAGCCCGATCTTTTCGCCCCTGCGATTGAACAGGCCGGCCTTCCTCGGGACGGGTAATCTATGTCGAAGCCGGCGACGAAAAATCCGTTCTCGCCTGTTTCGAGGAGGGTCTTCGCTAACGGCGGCATGGACAAGCTCGTTGACGAGAACGGGCCGAGACGGAAGGACTGGGGCTATGGAACCCTGAACAGGCGCATGTTGTTGATGGTCATTGCCGGCCTCCTATCCGGGCCCGCAAAATCCAAACAGAAGGAGTAACGAGTGTTGGCCAGTCAACGAGGAAGGCGCGTCCGCGCTGAGATTGCTCTTGCCCAGAACCTGATGCTCGCGCCCTGGGTTGTGGGGTTGCGGTTGCCGATCCTGGTTGCCGAGGCAACCGGTTCGCTGGTTTCAGGTCGGCCGGAAACCGTCAAAGCGGGGAGCGAAAAAGTTTCGGCCCTTGCGCAGGGGATTCTTGCGGCACAGGTGGCTTGGATGCGGGGCGCATTGACATTGCCGCTCGCCATAGCCGACGCGTCATCCCCGCTGGCCGATATCGGGCGATCAATGGCCCTTGCTGCTCTGGAGCCTGCGGGGCGGCAGGTTCGCCTAAATCACCGCCGGCTTTCCAGGCGCCGCAAACGGTGAAACCGCAAGAGGCGAAAACACCCGCAGCAAGGCTGCAACTGCAGCAGTCCATCGATGAATGTGCGATGGCAGTGTAAAACTTGGCGGAATCAAACCTCTTCCGGCGCGGCGGCGCAGAAAATGATTCCTACCACCGTATACCCGGGCGGTCGCAATCACCTGACAGACGCGAAAAGAACGCGGCCGTCGGCGGATTGACACTTCAGTCGGGATACAGCTCCTTGCCGTTAATGGAGGTGTCGGGAACTGAGCTTCGGTTCGGCGGTTAAAAAAGAGGGAGAGTTACGGAGGTTAAGGTGAACGGCTTGCTGAAGACTGGACTTTCGACAGGCGTGACCGGCACGGTCGCAAGTGTTGTGACGGCGGCGTTCCTCGCCCTTCTGGCCAAAGCCGAAGGAAAGTCGGCGCTGCAGACGACCAACGCCACCAGCCACTGGCTCCACGGCGACAAGGCTGGTGCGGTTAGGAAGGCCGACCTCGCGCACACGGCGGTCGGCTTCGGCACCCATCATGCTTCGGCCATATTCTGGGCCGCTCCTTTCGAGGCTTGGCTCGCCAGAAATCCTCCGCGGTCGCCGCTACTGATGCTGCGCGATGCCTCCGCGGTAGCCGCGATCGCTGCGGCTGTGGACTATCTCGTTGTGCCGAAGCGGCTGACCCCTGGCTGGGAGACAGTGCTTTCTAAGCGCTCCATCGCAGCTGCGTATGTAGCGCTCGCTCTGGGTTTGGCTGCCGGCGGACTGGTCGCGCAGGAGATGCGAAAAGGCGAGTTAGGGCCATAGCGCAGGGCATTTCGTGGCCATTGAACGCCTGTGCAAAACGTTCGGCCCACGGCATCGCCGCGACCGCGGGTGTGTCGATTCAGTTCGTAAACGCAAACCCGGACGGCTCGCAAATCTCGGCCTGATGACCACCCGCCGCTGACGCTGCGCTGCGCCCAAATGTGCTTGCGGCGCGCGCATGGAGTGCAGCAAAGCCGGACCAAGATACCTCGTCGCTGTCGGTCGCCTCTCCGACCCATTGGCCGACCTTCGTGTTGCTTCACTGCAAGGGACCGCACAGGGGTTAGCGGTTCGACGTCGCTGCGGGCGAAAGGTCGCTTGGACGTGGTTACGAGATTGGCATTTTCCAGTGTCGCTAGCGATGCCGTCCGTAGAGGTCCAACATCGCTTTTCGTTCTTGAAGTTCGATCTGATCATCGACAGCGGTCTCGTGAAATTCATCAAAAGCGTCGCGCTTCTCGGGCCATCCCCGGCTGCGGCCAGTGAGGAGCTGCGCCCTGGACATATTCTCGACCGAAAAACGCACCGTCCTCGAGATCGGAGTGCATAGCATCGTCGATCCGGTGGTTAAGCCGTGGGTCGAATCTCATCCTTCCCCAGACGCACGAACGATCTGTCACCGGCCTGCGAAAACGCCTTCGTGCACTCCCTGTCCTGCCCTGTCTATTGGGTAGAACCCGCGAAGACTTATCTTTTCCAGACTATGCGGGGAGGCCGGAGTTCAGCGATGGCGGTTGAATGAACATCACCCGCAGGGACATTCGTTAAGGTGGCCGCAGGCTCCCCGATGGCCCTCACCTGGCCGGGAAAGACGCTCGCCGCGACGCCCGCCCCGCTGACGCGCACCATCCCTTCCACCGGCGAGGCGATTTCGGCGGTCGGGCTTGGCACCTGGATCACTTTCAAGGTTGGCGACGACCCGGTGCTGCGCGATGAATGCGCCGACGTGATCGCCGCCTTCTTCGAAGTGGGCGAGAAGACAAAGCCTGGTGGTTGGTTCTACGCGACAATTGTCGGCTTCCCGCTTGAAACCAGCTGCGGTCTTGCAGGGCAGCAGCGCTTCCTCTGGGGGATTATCAACTGCAGCGCTTTTCCTTTTCGCCACAGACTGTAGCTGTGGTGCATGCTGCTTTCGATCGAAGACCTGCTGAAATCCTATCCGGGCCCGGAAGGCCCGGTGCCGGTCCTGCGGGGCGTGACACTCTCGCTCGACGCCGGCGAGACGCTAGCGCTGACCGGCGAATCCGGTTCGGGCAAGAGCACGCTGCTCCACCTCGTGGCCGGACTGGACGCTGCCGACGGCGGGCGCGTCGGGCTTGCTGGGCAGGAGGTCACCGCGCTCGACGACAGTGGTCGCGCCCGGCTCAGGCGAAGCACGGTGGGCATCATCTTCCAGCAGTTCAATCTCATCCCCTCCCTGGACGTCGCCGCCAACATCGCCTTTCAGGCACGTCTGATCGGCACGCCGGAACCGCAGGAGCTTTCACGACTGGCCCACGCACTGGGCCTGGAGCCGCAACTGCGGAAATACCCCGAGCAGTTGTCCGGCGGCCAGCAGCAGCGCGTGGCGATCGCCCGCGCGCTCGCGGCGCGGCCGAAGCTGATCCTCGCGGATGAGCCGACCGGCAACCTCGACGAGGCGACGGCGGACGGGGTGATGGAGCAATTCCTCGCGCTCGTGGCGGAGACCGGCGCAGCGCTCCTGATGGTCACCCACTCCCCGCGTCTTGCAGCACGTCTCGGGCGCCGGGCGCATCTCAGCCAGGGCCGCCTTGCATGACCGGCGCTGTCCTCGAGGCACTGGCTTCGCACTGGCGACGCAACCGGCTTCAATTGCTGACGCTGGTGCTCGGCCTCGCGCTGGCGACGGCCCTCTGGTCAGGCGTGCAGGCGATCAACGCCGAGGCACGCGCGAGCTATGATGCAGCTGCCGCTACGCTGGCCGAAGGCCGGTTCCACCAGCTGATGCCGCGCGAGGGGGATTCCATGCCCCAGGCGCTTTTCGTCGCGTTGCGCCGTGCCGGCTGGCTGGTCAGTCCGGTGGTGGAGGGAAGGCTGCGCGTCGGCGGCACCGCCGTGAGGCTGGTCGGCGTCGATCCGCTGACCGCGCCGCCAAGTTCCGCTGCAAGCGAAGCACTGGCCCGCACCGACCTCAACCGCTTCTTGCGCGCGGAAACGCTGGTCGCTGGCCCGGAAATGGCCGCGCTCCTTGAGGCGAACATGCCCAACCCGGTTCTGGTCGATCAGGCGGTCGCGCCGGGCAGCGTGCTCGCCGATATCGGCGTCGTCCAGAAGTTGCTTGGCCGCGCCGGGCGCATCAGCCGCCTGATCGTCCTGCCGGAGCAGCCCTTGCGGCAACAGCCGCTGGCTGATATCGCGCCGGACCTCGTACTCCAGCGTGCGGACGGTGCGACCGATGTCGGCCGGCTCACCGACAGCTTCCATCTCAACCTCACGGCGTTTGGCTTCCTCAGCTTCGCGGTAGGCATCTTCATCGTCCACGGTGCGATCGGCCTTGCTTTCGAGCAGCGGCGTGGCGTGATCCGCACCCTGCGCGCCCTCGGCGTGCCGCTCCGCCGCCTGGTCGTCCTGATGATCGCCGAGCTTGTCGTGCTGGCGACGCTTGCCGGCGCGCTCGGCATCGCGCTCGGCTATCTCATCGCAGCGCTCCTGCTGCCGGACGTGGCCGCGACGATACGGGGCCTCTATGGCGCCGACGTTGCAGGCACGCTGCAGATCCGCCCGGCATGGTGGCTTTCGGGAATCGCCATGGCGCTCGGCGGCGCATTGCTCGCCGCCGCGAGCGGGTTGTGGCGGCTGGCGCGGATGCCAGTCGTTGCGAGCGCGGGCGGCCGCGCCTGGGCGCTGGGCTCGGGACGGACGCGAACGCTCCAGGCTGCAGCCGCGGTCGTGCTGCTCGCGGCGGCGGGCGTGCTGGCCGTCACTGGGGGCGGGCTGGCCGCCGGCTTCGCGCTGCTTGCCTGTCTACTGCTCGGCGCAGCACTTGCACTGCCGCCTTGCCTGGCGGCTATCCTTCGTCTTGGCGAAGCACAAGCCGTTCGCGCCATGGCGCAATGGTTCTGGGCCGATACGCGTCAGCAACTGCCCGGCCTCGGGCTTGCACTGATCGCCCTGCTGCTAGCCATGGCTGCGAATGTCGGCGTTTCCACCATGGTCTCGAGCTTCCGCCTGACCTTTGTCGGCTTCCTCGACCAGCGCCTGTCAGCCGAACTGTACGTCGATGCGGACGCGGTCGCGGACCGGGCGGCTCTGGAACGTTTTCTCGAGGCGCAGGCTGACGCCGTGCTGCCGATCATGTCGGTCGAAGCGACGCTCGCCGGCTTGCCGGCGGAGATTTTCGGGGTGCGTGTCGGCTACACCTACCGCGAAAACTGGCGCTTCCTCGACGCAATCCCCGCCGTCTGGGACGAGATCGAAGTGGGCAGGGCGGTCGTAATCAACGAGCAGCTCTCGCGCCGCGCCGCGCTGCACGTCGGCCACACGCTGGCGCTCGGCCCCGGGCTGTCGCTGCCGGTCGCGGGCGTCGTCGGCGATTACGGAAATCCCATCGGCCAGGCCATCGTCGGCGAGGCGCTGTTTCGCCAGACGTTCCCGGCCATCGAGCCGAGCCGCTTCGCGATGCATGCCGAAGGCCCGCTCGTCTTCCACGGCGCCGGCGGCTACTCGGTCAAGTCGGCGAAAGGGCAGGCGAGCTACTACTATTCCCAGCCCTTTTTCTCAGTTGAGGGAAAGATTAGTCTGCCGGAAGGTGAGATCCCGGTGCGCGGCACCGCGTGGCTCGATCGCGAATGGTCGTCGCAGCCGCTGGCGGACGACCAAAACGGTTGGGATTGGTTCTCGCTTTCCTTTGACACAGGCGAGAGGCTGATGGGTTTCCGCCTGCGCGATGCCGCTGGCAGCGGCTTCACCTCCGCCACCTGGATCGCGGCGGACGGTGCCGTGACGCCCTACGGCGACGGCAAGCTCGTTGCGACCCCGCTGGAGACGAGCTGGGTGGAGGGGCGCGAAATTCCTACGCGCTGGCGTCTCGTCTTGCCCGACCGTGCGCTCGACGTCACCGTCGGCGCGCTCAACTCTCAGGCCTGGATGGGTCTCAGCATCCCCTATTGGGAAGGTCCGGTGCGGGTGGCCGGCACACACCCTGGCAAGGGCTATCTCGAGATGACGGGCTACCAGCGGCGATGACCGTGGACCGCGGCTGTGCCTGCGCGTCAGATCGTCATGGACAACTCCCGGGATACCAAGTCGCGGCAGCGGTAGTTAGCGATGCGGTATATCGGATCACCAAGCATTGGCTATTGTTGTCGCTTGGCAGTTAATTGTAACAATGCGGCGATTTGGTTGAGCCTTGGCATTAATTGTTAGAATCCAGGTGATCTGATTCTCAATTAACTGCATTTGAGACGAGACTCTCGACCTGCGGGCTTGGGCTATCATGTTCTCGGCAGCGTCAGTGAATTATTCGCGACCGCTTTGGACGTGACGCTATGGGCTACGCCGCCACAGCACTGGACGGTCCGTGCTCGGTCCCCGACGGATTCCGCGAACAGGCCGAGAAGGAGTTGTAAAGTGCGGCGGCCTACCCCGCGTGGCGAATTTCCTCTCGCTTCGGAAGCTTCCAGTTTGGTCTTGGGAAATGACAGGTGTAGCCATTGGGATAGCGCTCGAGATAGTCCTGATGCTCCGGCTCGGCTTCCCAGAAATCGCTGACCGGCACCACCTCGGTCACGACCTTACCGGGCCAAAGCCGGGATGCTTCGACATCGGCGATGGTGTCTTCCGCAACGCGCTTTTGCTCGTCGTCTGTATAGAAGATCGCCGAGCGGTAGCTCGCGCCGACATCGTTGCCCTGGCGGTTGCGCGTCGTTGGATCATGGATCTGGAAGAAGAATTCCAGCAGATCGCGATAGCTGATCGTGTCTGGAGCGAACACGATCTCGATCGCCTCGGCGTGGCTGCCATGATTGCGATAAGTAGCGTTAGGCACCTCACCGCCGGTGTAGCCGACGCGGGTGGAAATCACGCCGGGGTAGCGGCGGATCAGATCCTGCATACCCCAGAAGCAGCCGCCTGCAAGCACAGCGCGTTCGGTCGTCATGGTCTCTGACCTCCTGAATTTGGATTCATCTCCAATGTAGGCATTGTTTTCATTTTTTTCAGTCGCAGGCCATTTGACACAAACGCGTCGCCCGATGGAGATTATCCTGAACAGCTAGCGCAGTGCGCGCGCCATTTCAGTCGAGACGATCATGGGCAAGTATAGAGACCAACGCGAGCCACGCAGGCGTCGGTATGACGATGACCCGGTTTCCTTTTCGGAACGGACTCCCGAACCGAGCTACTTTCAACGCCCGTCGACCGTAACGGCAGAGCCCCTCGACGCCGAGGTGATCTGGTTCAATACCAGCAAGGGTTTCGGCTTCGTCAAACTGTCCGATGGCACGGAGGCTTATCTCCACATCCGAGTGTTGGAGGCTGCCGGAAGCCGCGCTGTTGCCGAGGGGACACGTCTCAAGGTCGCGATTGAAGAAACTCCAAGAGGTCGTCAGGTCGTGCACGTGCTGGAGATCAGCGATCAGATCGTGAAAACGCCGGCAGATGCGCGCCTTGCTGAGGGGTCCATCGCCGGGAAGGGTGGTGCGCAGCTGGAGAGCGAGGGCACGGTCAAGTGGTACAATCCCGAAAAAGGCTTCGGCTTCATTGCTCCCGACAACGGTGAGAAAGACGTTTTCGTTCATGCCACCGCGTTGAACCGCTCAGGGCTCAGCGTGCTGGTGGAGGGACAGAAAGTGTTTGTCGAATGCGGGCAGGGCAAGAAAGGCCTGGAAGTCCGGAGCATTCGCCTCGCCTAAAAGCCAATATGTTGGCCAAGGGCCAAATTGCCGCTCATACAAAGAAAAAGCCCACCGCCGGGAGGAGGTGGCAGTGGGCTCGATTTGAAATGCAGCGCGGGAGGAGGTGCGCCGCACTCAGCGCCGGCATCGCATCTGGGAGGAGTAGATGGCCGACAACAGGATCATATTGATCGCCGCAGATATTGCAATGCACAAATTCCATATCGCAAGTGCGAAAGCGTTGCCTGGGTGTAAGCATCGACATTGTCTCGAAAGATCCAACCCACCAAATCGTTGCCATAGCTGGCGGCTGTAGAGATTAATGGTGCTGGTCATTTTGCTCTTGTTGCAAGGAGGGCAGAATACTATGCCGAGCGAGCGCGGCCGTTCTTATCGAAAGTCCCGTGGCTTAAGGCAGCTTAATCGGCATAGTCGCCGATAAGATCCCTACGAGCATATCGACAGCATCAAGGTGAGACCCGCGATTTCCGATAAAGCTGCAGCTGATGTACCGTCATCATGTGGTAGTCTGGCCCGCATGACGACGCTTCATCTCAATTGGCGCGGAAAACGGTGAACCCGGCAAAGCCGAATAGAACGCATCCGCCGAAATGGATCGAGCCTCAGCTGACGCGCCTGGTCGACGAAGCGCCCAACGGCCCCGATTGGCTTCACGAAATCAAGTACGACGGATACCGCATGCACGCGCGGATCGACGGCAGCGACATCCGCTTGCTCACCCGCACCGGCCTCGATTGGTCGCATCGCTATCAAGCGACGATAGCGGCCCTCCGCGCGCTCCCGGTGAAAGAGGCATATGTCGACGGGGAGCTGTGCGCAGTTCGGGCAGACGGGGTCACCTCCTTCAGCCGCCTGCAGGCCGCTATGGACGAGGGGCGCACGGGCGATCTTGTCTTCTTTGCTTTCGATCTTCTGTTCCTGAACGGAGAAAGCATTGCGAAGCTGCCGCTCATCGACCGCAAGGCGCGACTGGAAGGCCTGTTTTCGGCCGACATGCCTGGCCTGCGCTTTAGCGATCACGTGATCGGCGACGGGCCTACGTTCCGCAAGCACGCCTGCCGGCTTGCACTCGAGGGCGCTATCTCAAAGCGGATCGACCGCGCCTATGCTTCCGGCAATCGCGGCCTGTGGGTCAAGTCAAAGTGTCTCAACAGAGAGGAATTCATCGTCGTCGGCTGGACCGATCCGACTGGAGCCCGGCCGCATATCGGCTCTGCTTCTCGGCTACTACACCGATGATGGTCGTCTGATGTACGCGGGCCGCGCCGGCACGGGCATCACGGTTGCAGAGCTCAAGCGATTGGCTCGCCGGCTTGGGCCACTTCAGGCAGCTCGAATGCCCCTCGACGTTCCGCCGCCGCGCGAGAGCCGGTTCGGCTCGCCGCTTGAGCTGTCGCGCGTGCATTGGGTCAGGCCTGAAGTGGTGGTCGAGGTCACCTATCTCACCTGGACGGAAGACAAAATCTCCTGCGCCAGGTCTCGTACCAAGGCGAGCGTCAGGACAAGCCAGCCCGGGAGGTGGTGCGCTCCCCGCCCCATCCCTGATCGACATCGGGCGCCGTTTCGTTTCAAGTCACCCGACTTGCTCTACCTGCAGTGTGCTGGGTGGAAGGGCCTTGATCAGCGACTTCGCCGACACCGAAGGGTCGAGCCAATCCGCCCACGCACTGCGCTCGAGGATAACAATCTGCCTGTCATGATAGGGCGCGATGTCGGGCCCAGGCTCCATCGTCAGCATGGTGAAGGCTTCGCCGACCTCCGGCGTGTCACGCCAGATTCCAGCAATGCAGAAGATCGGCTCGTCCTTTTTTGTGAAGAGCCACTTGTCCTTTCGCTTTTTCTTGGGGACTATCGGATCGGTGAACTCGTAGAAGCCGTCCGCGACGATGAGGCTCCGGTTCGACGAGAACTCCCGGCCCTCTGAACGGAAATTATAGACGGGCCGCTTGTTCGGTCCGGGCCAGCTCCAGCGCCGTTGCACCATGTCGCCTTCGCCTCGGACGCCCTCGATAGTCCTGATGATCGGCGCCACGTCCGTGATCTTGATGTCCTCGCGCGCCTGGAGGTTCGGCGCTCCTTCTCCGAAGCGGATCTTGATCTTCAGGTCGGCGAGGTCCCCCACGATCGAAGCGACATCCACCGTCAATCGATAGTCATTGCACATCGGTCCTCCGTCCTATCGCATCGCACCGCGATTGTGATCCTGTTATGTTCGCTCGACCATGAGCGCGAACGATTTCGATTCCGACGCATCGCTCGACGAATCCCGGGTGATCATAAGGCGCTGCGGCGGCGATGTTGAGATGGCAGAGCTGCCTTGGGGCACGCCGGATCGCGGTAAACATGGACCCATTCCTCTTCGCACGACAGCCACAGTGCGCGTCAGGCATAGCTGCCCGAACGGGTGAAGACCCCTTTGGGGCTTCATCTCCGCCAGGCTTAGGCATAGCCCCGCAGGCTAATCTTGGCCGAAGAGGGTTGGCCGATATCGAATTTTTGCTGATCGCGTAGAGGTCCTAAAGTGCCGTTGTTTCGGCGACGCTAGTGCATCAAGCCTGCCGATCGCAGAGCGTCCTCTATGACTTTTCGTATTCCCGCGGCGGAGCTGGGCTTCTGAGAGGGCGGGATGTTTGCACGTTTCGCAGAGTGAGGGACATTGGGAACCCCAGCCTTGGGCATCGAGAAAGCGCGTGCGAAACCGGGCGCGAGCGCCTCGTTGTTGGCTTTTGCCGGCTTGATCTTCGCATCTCGCTTGACGCACGGCTTCGCTATTCCCCAGAACCGCGCGATATGCCAGGTAGAGGAGATACCGACGTCCAGCATGAACGGACCCCCAACGCCCAGCGCGGCGTCGCCGGCCGTGCCAAGTGGCGTACCGTGGCCCATTCCGGCGATGCGATATTCCTCGATCAGCTCCTGCCCTTGGGCATTGCGCCAGACGCGCCGTGAATGACCATCCACCATTTCTGACCGGGTCGAACGTGCATCGAGTCCGTGATCGAGTCCGTGAACGGCCCGCCATTGCGCGACGATCGCATCAGCGTTGGAAGATGCAACGGTCTGATCGGCGGAGCCGTGCCAGACCGATATCGAAGGCCAAGGACCTTGGTGCGGCGAGGCATCGCGCAGGGCTTTCTGCAATTGCCGTTCCGAGGGCATGCCATGACCGCGCATGCGGTCAAAGGCCTCAGGAACGGTCTTTGCGCTTCCATACGGCAGGCTAGCGATGATCGCGCCGCCTTCAAAAATCTCCGGGTAGCAAGCCAGCATGGCCGAAGTCATGGCGCCTCCGGCGGAGAGGCCGGTGATAAAGATGCGCCCACGGTCGAGGCCATGGGCCAGGACCATTGTTTCGATCATTTGGCGGATGGAAAGTGCCTCTCCGCCGTTCCGCTTTGTATCGCCGAGCACGAACCAGTTGAAGCAGAGGTTGGCGTTGTTTGCGCGTTGCTGCTCGGGAAACAGCAGGGCAAAACTTTCCTGATCGGCCAGTTGCGACCAGCCGGAACCATGGTCGTAGCCGGCCGCGGTCTGCGTGCAGCCATGCAGGACGACGACGAGAGGCGCCGCTTCAGGCAGATCATCCGGAACGTAGATCCTCGCCCGCAAGGCGCCCGGATTGGAGCCGAAGTCGCCCAGATCCGATAACCGATCGCGGCCTTGGCCATTGATCTGAAAACCCTGCCCGGCGCGCAATGCCGCAAGGCGGGTGATGGTGTCGGAGATTTTTCGCAAATCAGAATTCCTTAATTCCTCGTGGGCGGCCGCTACGACGGCCACGCTGCGCACAACGCACGCGCAGCAATATCGTTGCTGCAATGCACAACAACAAGTTTGAACTGTTGCGGAGCGCTCCAGGTCCTCCCGCTACACCGGAGCTGGCGTAGCGATAGCGGCATTGCAGCCGATGTCCGGCCTCTTCGATTTCGAAAAATCTCGCTGGTCAAACCTGGTCAAACTTCTCCGGGTTCAAAGCTGGTCCTCAAAAAGAGGCGGGGACGCCGGGAACTGCACCATCCGCCGCTGGTGACAATTCTGTCATCAGCCTGTGGAAACCAGATATCGCGAGAGATTGGCAGCCTGGGTGTTTGATCCCGGGCTTTGATGGAGCATTCTTGTCTTCCGAACAACGATGCTAAAGCGGTCCGTTGCGAGCGATACAACTCCGTTGCGAGCGATACAACATAGCGAAGAGGCCTGAGGACGCCGGCGAAGCGCCATGGGATCAACCCGAAAACCGTTGCGAGATGAAGGAAGCGGACTTCACGGGTGAACGTGCGGCTGCACCATCAAGCCGCCTGCCTTCCCAGTCGGGAAGGGGTCGGGCAGGTCTCGCCAGCGACCGGCATGAAATCTTTTTCCTTGACCAGGCAGGGATGCAGCTCGGCGCAAATTTTTGCCTCGTCCATAGGATCGCAGCCGATGAAGACAATCTCCTGCAGCGACTAGCCCGACAACTCCTGGCGAGGTCTCGTTTCCACTTGGTTGGGGCCCGGTCTTTCGTGACCTGCCGGTTCCTTCAACCGGTGGCTACTCTGGTCCCTTGTGGTTTCCTGGACCCAGATGTCTACCCGATCGGCCACCTTTTGCCAGCCCTGATCGAGCATCATGTCATGGCCTAGGCGAGGGAGTATCTCCGCCTCGGTACGATAGGCGCGTGCGGTTCTTCGCACCTCGTCCACCGTGAATATCGCGTCTTGCTCGGCACCCAGGAGGCGGGTATCGCTTCCGTGGTCGCCACCATGACTGGAGGGCGGCAGCGTGAAGTCGGCATCATTGGCTATGATGGTATGACAGGCGTTGCCGTGATTCTCGGCCAGGACAGCTCTCCCAATGAGACCTATATCCAAGTCGCCAGCAATGGCTGGAGCCTGCCGGTTGAGAATCTTCGGTCTATGATGGCAAAGAGCCGGTCCCTTCGCGAGTAACTGCTTCGCTTTGCCCATGCCTTCCTTGTCCAGTCGTCCCGGACGCCGCACCGGTTCTGTTAGCATCGGGCCGACGGCGATCGGTAGTCGTTCTCACCGGAAAACGCCTGACGCGGAGAAGGCCCACTCGCTTTCGTCGCTGAAACCCAGTAGCGACGCACGGCGAATGTGGCTGTGATCGCCGCGGAAATGCTTGATGCGCAGCTTGACGCCAGGCTTGACCCACTGTGTCGCCGGCCGCTTCTTCAATGCCTCTGGCGGCCCGGCGTGTTCCTGGACACGCTTGCACAACCGCTCCTTCATGTCGCGGCCCAGTGTGATGAAGGCCGAATCGACATATTTTCCGGTGCCAGGCTCTGCCAGTAAGCGCGGAGCCACAGCCGCGTTGGGACCCATTGCACCATTGCGATGCTGCCGGCCGCTTGTCACGCTACATCGATTGCAGGGCGCGGGGATTCTCTTTATTTTAGCCCCTCAATGCAGGGCTGCTGATGATGAATATGGAAGATCTTTACCGGCTTCTGCGCACCGGCCACGTTCAAGCGCAGGGTATCGTCGATACCGTGGCCTATCCACTGCTCGTGCTAGATGAAAGTCTTTGCGTCCAAAGTGCCAACCGTTCCTTCTTTGAAACGTTCAAAGTTGATCGCGACGAGACGATAGGGCAGCACATCTATCAGCTCGGCAATGGTCAATGGGACATTCCCGACCTGCGATTATTGATTATGGACGTGATCCCCAAAAGCACGGCCGTGATCGACTACGAGGTCGAGCACGACTTCCCAGGTCTCGGCCGGAGAACTATGCTTCTGACAGCTCGCACACTGTTCCACCCGAGCAGCGCCAGTCATTCGCTGTTGCTATCCATCGTGGACGCAACCGATCGCTATCGCGAAGATGCAGCGAAGGACATGCAGTTCGGCGAACTCAGGCATAGTATGAAGAACCTGCTCGCTGTTGCGCAATCGATAGCCCGTCACACCACCACGGAGGGCCGTTCGGCAGAGGAATACCGTGATGATTTCCTAGGCCGTTTCGATGCCTTGGTGGAAGCGCAGGACATAGCCTTCGCCGAGCGGAACGAGCCAAATCTGGGGGCGCTGTTGGAGCGCATCCTCGCACCCTATACCGCTAATCCCGACGCAATAGTGATCGGACCCGGTGTGGCCGTTGAGCTTGATTCCCGCGCGCTCCTGTCACTCAGCGTTGTCCTGCAC
>NZ_RZSU01000105.1:0-20794 GCF_003997585.1 Mesorhizobium sp. M5C.F.Cr.IN.023.01.1.1
GGGAATGAATACATGGCGCAGCCGAAGCGTGGCGGCATCAACGGCATCGCTGCCGGCATTATCGGCGGCGTCATCGCGCTCGCCGCCGCCGGAGGGCTGCAGTTTGCCGGCTTGCTCGGCGCGCCAGGGGCTGGCGAGGTCTCCTCGGGCGGCGTATCGCTCGATGGCATCAATGGCGAAATCGCTTCGCTAAAGAGCGAGATCGCCGGGCTCAAGGATACAGCCGGCAACAATGATTCATCGGCCAAGGTGGACGGGCTGTCGTCGGCCCTGGATCAGGTCAAGACGGATGTCGCTGCGCTGAAATCGGCGGTCGAGCAGGGCGGAGCAGGCGATACTGCCGGGCTTGCGGCACTCGGCGACAAGGTCAGGCAGATCGAGACGGCGGTCGCTGCCCTTGGCCAGGCCGGCAACACGGCGCCGGTCGATCTCGGCCCGCTCAACGAAAAGCTGGCCGGGCTCGACGCACTGGTGAAGTCCGCCGGCGAGACGGCGAAAGCGCAGGAAGGCCGGCTTGCGGCGCTGGAACAGTCGGTGTCGCAGCTTTCCGGCAAGGTCGAGGCACAGGCGGCGCAACCGAAGATCGCGCTCGCCATTGCCGCATCGGCGCTGAAGGCAGCACTCGACCGCGGTGCGCCTTTCGCGGCCGAACTCGAAACCTTTGCGGCGATTTCACCCGATGCGCCGGAGCTCGCGACCTTGCGTAGCTACGCCCAGAAGGGCGTTCCGACCCGGGCTGAGATCGCCGCCGAAATGCCCGCCGCGGCCAATGCCATGGTCGCTGCCTCCGAGCCCGTCGACCAGAATGCCGGTTTCCTGCAAAACCTGCTGTCGAGCGCCGAATCGCTGGTCAAGGTCCGGCCGATCGGTGCCGTCGAAGGCGCCGGGGCACCGGAAGCCGTCGCCCGCATGGAAGTGGCGGTCAACCAGGGCGACTACGCCAAGGCGCTCAGCGAATACGATACGCTGCCCGAGGCGGTGAAGGCTGCCGGCGCCGATTTTGCCGGCAAACTGAAGGCGCGACTCGAGGTCGAGAAGCAGCTCGACGTGCTGATATCAGGTGCGATGAAGGCGTGAGGAAAACCCGATGATTCGCATTCTGCTTTTCCTCGCCGTCGTTTTCGTGCTCGGGCTGGGTTTCGCCTGGCTGGCCGACCGGCCGGGCGAGATGGTCGTCACCTTCAGCGGCTATCAATACCAGGTCAGCCTGATGGTGGCGGCGGTGGCGGTTGTCGCCGTGGTCGCCGCGGTGATGATCGTCTGGTGGCTGCTCAAGGCGCTGTGGAACAGCCCCTACACCATATCGCGCTATTTCCGCGTGCGCCGTCGCGACCGTGGCTATCAGGCGCTGTCGACCGGCATGATCGCCGCCGGCGCCGGTGACGGAGCGCTCGCCCGCAAGAAGACCAAGGAAGCGGCAAAGCTCATTCGCTCCGACCAGGAGCCGCTGATCCACCTGCTCGAGGCGCAAGCCTCGCTGCTCGAAGGCGACCATGAGGGTGCCCGCGAAAAGTTCGAGACCATGCTCGACGATCCCGAAATGCGGCTGCTCGGCCTGCGCGGGCTCTATCTCGAGGCCGAGCGCCTCGGCGATCGCAACGCGGCGCGGCACTATGCCGGCCGCGCCGCCGCGATGGCGCCGCAGCTGGCCTGGGCCGCCGAATCGACGCTTGAAGAACTGACCGGGCGCGGCGACTGGGACGGCGCGCTGAAACTGGTCGAGGCGCAGAAGTCGACGCGCCAGATCGAACGCGACGCCGCCAACCGGCGTCGCGCCGTGCTGCTCACTGCCAAGGCGCAGGCGCTGATCGACAGCGATCCCAACGCCGCCAAAACCGCTGCTCTCGAGGCCAACCGGCTGCGGCCGGATTTCGCGCCGGCGGCGGTGATCGCAGCCAAACTCCTGTTCAGACAGAATGAGGTGCGCAAGGGCGCGAAGATACTGGAAGCGGCGTGGAAAGCCGAGCCGCATCCGGAGATCGCCGAACTTTACACCCACGCCCGGCCGGGCGATGCCGTGCTCGACCGCCTGAACCGGGCGAAGAAGCTGCAGGAGATGAAGAAGAACCACGCCGAATCGTCGCTGGCGGTGGCGCGCGCCGCACTCGACGCGCAGGACTTTTCAACCGCCCGCAAAGAGGCCGAGGCGGCCATTCGCATGGATCGCCGCGAAGGCGCCTATCTGCTTCTGGCCGACATCGAGGAGGCCGAGACCAACGATCAGGGCAAGGTGCGGCAGCTTTTGTCCAAGGCAGTGCGTGCACCGCGCGATCCGGCCTGGGTTGCCGACGGCGTCGTCTCCGAACGCTGGGCGCCGGTGTCGCCGATCACCGGCAAGCTCGACGCCTTCGAGTGGCGGGCGCCGATGGAGCGGCTCGGCCAGCTCATCGACAGTGAAGAGGACGCGCCGGACGCCGCAGTGCCGACGATTGCGGCGCCCATCGAGCCGGCAAAAGAAAATGTGATCGAGCTGAACCCCGATGGTTCGGCCGAAAGACCGACCGCCGCGGCGGCCTCGGAAAGTGGCGAAGACGATGTTGCGCCGGTCAACGCCACGGCGTTTGCCGCGGTGCCGCCGGATGCCGAAGCTGTCGAATCGACGGAGGAACAACTGGCCCGGCTGCCCGACGATCCCGGCGTCGATCCGGACGACGAAGACCAGAAATCACCACGCAAGTTTAGATTGTTTTGATTCGGCTGAGCTTGATAGTTTTGGCCGATGGGAAGTAGGAATCACATGTTCGAACGCGTTCTGTCGTTTCTGAATGACCTGCCGGCAGCCGGCAGCGCCCGCAACAACGCCGATGATCCGCGCGTTGCCGCATCCGCCCTTCTCTACCATGTGATGAGTGCCGACGGCGTGCGTCAGGATGCCGAATGGGAGCGGTTCAAGGCGGTGCTGGCGCAAAGCTATTCGATCAGCGGCGACGAGCTCGACGCGCTTGCCGCTGCCGGAGAGCGGGCCGACAACGAGGCGATCGACCTCTACGCCTTCACCAGTGTTTTGAAACGTCAGCTCGATCCCGACGCGCGAAAAGCCTTCATCGGCCTGATGTGGGAGATCGTCTATGCCGATGGCGAATTGCACGAACTCGAGGACAATATCGTCTGGCGGGTCGCCGAGCTGATGGATGTCGAACGCCACGACCGCGTCGAGGCACGCCGCAAGGCGGCCGCCGAAGCGCCGGGCGCCATTGGAACGTCGAGCGACGAATAGACAGGATACCCATGCCAACCGCGCCGAGGCCGAGACCAAAAATCCTGATCGTGCTGCATCAGGAGAGTTCGAGCCCCGGGCGCGTCGGCCACATGCTTATTGAAGAGGGGTTCGACCTCGATCTCCGCTGCCCGCCGCTCGGCGACGCCTTGCCGGAAACACTGGACGGTCATGCCGGAACCGTGGTGTTCGGCGGACCGATGAGCGCCAATGACCAGGACGACTTCGTCCGCCGCGAGACCGACTGGCTGAAAGTTCCGCTCAGGGAGAACCGGCCGTTGCTCGGCATCTGCCTGGGTGCGCAGATGCTGGTCAACCATCTTGGCGGCAGGGTCGAGGGTCATGGCGAGGGACTGGTCGAGATCGGCTGGTATCCGCTGAAAGCGACCGAGGACGGCAAGAAACTGATGCACTGGCCGGAGATGGTCTACCAGTTTCACCGCGAGGGCTTTTCGCTGCCGAAGGACGCGACGCTGCTGGCGACGAATGAGACCTATCCCAACCAGGCCTTTCGTTATGGCGACAATGCCTGGGGCATCCAGTTCCATGGCGAATTGACCAGGGCGATGATGCAGCGCTGGGTCGTTCGCGGCGCGCATCGCTTCGAACTGCCCGGCGCGCAGCCCGGCCGCGACCATCTCGGCGGCCGGCTAATCTGGGACATGCATCTGAAGCGCTGGCTCGGCGAATTCCTGCAGACGATTTTCGGCAAGCCGGCGCTGTCCTGATCATAAACGCAAACTATTGATCTAATTTTGTATCGCCGTTTTTGGGGACGAGGCGCTGTGGCTTCAGGTGTCCGGATTCGTGCCACCGAATCCAAGTCCCGCCACCGCCGGAACCGACAATGAGAGTTTCGTCAGCCCACCGGGCGGCAAGGTCTGCCTGCCGAAGCGGTGAACCGAGCGACAACAGCCTGCCGTGGCATGCCGGTTCGACCGAAGCAGCAGTCGTTGACGTGGACGTCAGAGCGGCAGCCCGAGCTGCTTTCGCAGGCTTTTGTCGAATGCGGATGCAGGGACGAAACGGCGCAGGAACCTGACCTGGCGCGCCATTTTTCCCGCCGCATAGCGCCTCTTCGGAGCGGGATCTGTCGCAGCCGCCAAAACGGTCTTGGCTACCACTTCGGGCGCATCGCCTTTTTCCATCGCCTTCCGCACGGCTACATTCATGCCAGCGCGCGCAGAACCATAGATATCAAGCAACTGGTCCGGCCTGGCGAGATTTTCTTCAAATGACGTACGGGTATAGGCGGGCTCGACCAGCACGACGCGAACTCCGAACGGGCGCAGTTCGTGGTCAAGCGATTCGGAATAGCCTTCAACGGCATGTTTGGTCGATGCATAAAGCGCGAAATAGGGAGCTGGGATGAACCCCTGCACCGAGCTCAAATTGACGATCCTGCCGTTTCCTTGGCGGCGCATTGTGGGCAACACCGCGTTGGTCACGCGGAAAACGCCGAAGACGTTCACGGCGAACAACGACTGAGCCTGGGCCATCGAGGACTCCTCCGCGCCGCCAAGCAAACCCATGCCGGCATTGTTGACGAGCAGATCAATACGCCCGGCCTCGGCCAGAACGTCGTCGACCAGTTTCGCCACGGACGCGTCATCGGTCACGTCGCAGGTCAGCATGGTAATGCCGTCGGATCGTTCGGCGACCGCGCGACGGCTGGTTCCGAACACGCGAAAGCCGGCATTCTGCAGGGCTTTGGCCGTTGCGTGGCCGATGCCGGTGGATGCGCCCGTCACCAGGGCGACGCCAAGATTGGTCTTGTTCATGGAAATCACTTCTTTCTTTGTGCTGGATTACCGGCTGCAGGCGTGCGCACAAATGGAAATGTGGCGCACGCCCCGGCGACCTGGTGAAGCCATTACTCGGCAATGGCCCCAGTTTTCTGGTCGGATCCCACCTCGGTGACGGTAAGCTTGTCGCCGGAGCGCGACATCTCGAGGCTTTGGTCGGGTTCGCCCAATTTTCCCGGCACCGATATGGTGGCCGACTGCCCTTCGGAGAGGGTGGCCGAGAAGCGCACCGGAGCCCCGGCCTCACCATCCGCCATCGTTGCGATCACCCGATAGCCGTCATTGTCGTTGGTGTAGTAGAGGACGCCATGAAGGCCACCGATACGGATACTCTCCCCCGCCATGGCCGACAGCTCACCGGCATGCAGCGGAGACGCGGTCAGGCCGAATGCCACCACACCACCGATGAGGTTGATCATCGCGAGGCTCCGTTTGGAGTGTGCCGCTCTCGGCCGGTCCGGGAGGGCAGGATGCGCCGATTGCGCACGCTGATGCGTAAGGGCGAGGCGGGTTCCGACTTTATTTGCAACGGTGTTCATAGCGGGCTCCAATGTTGACAGCGTTAACTTGCAGGCATTGACATAAGCTCGAAAGTAGGCAATGTCAACAATGTTTCTGATGATAACATTGTGAGCCAACATGCAAGAAGCCACCGATCGTCCCTACCACCACGGAAATCTGAGGCACGCGATCATCGAGACCGCCATGGCCATGCTGCACGAGGAAAAGGGCTGGCAGTTCACTCTGAGGGAAGTGGCGCGCCGTGCCGGCGTCAGCCATGCCGCTCCCTACAAGCACTTTCCGGATAAGGCCGCCCTGCTTGCCGAAATGGCGCTGCTGGGATTCGACAGGCTGCATGAGGCGATGTCGACGGCAAAGCCAAGAGGGGCAAATTCCTGGCGGGACGAATTTCTCGCCGTCGGCCGGGCCTATGTTCGGTTTGGAACGTCAAATCCGGGCCTCTACCGGCTCATGTTCAGCGCGGAGGCAGGCAAGGCAGCGGACGTGCATCTGAGCGAGAGGGCGCTCGCACCGCTTGGCGTGGTGATCGCATTGCTGGAGCGGGGCGAGGCCGAGGGCGTGCTGCGCAAGCGCGACGTGCGGGGTCGCGCGGCAGCCTGTTGGTCGCAAGTCCATGGCATCACCATGTTGATTATGGAAGGTTTGTTCCTGCCCGAAAAAGTCGGCCCAAATCCGCTCGACGCCGCCCTCCTCACGCTGCTCGAAGGGTTGGAGAACTGACTGGATTCCGGCGGGCCCGCGCCTGGATCAGTATGCCCTGGATCAGTTTCGACCGTTTAGTTGGCGCACCTTGCGCAGCTGCGGGAACAGCACCGCCCACAGCCCGGCGACCGCGACTGCGCCGACGCCGCCGATCACCACCGCGGGCACGGTGCCGATCAATGCCGCCATGGTGCCGGCGCGGAATTCGCCGAGCTCGTTGGAGGCGCCGACGAAAACCTGATTGACCGCGTTGACGCGGCCGCGCAGCTTGTCCGGCGTCCACAGCTGGATCAGCGTCTCGCGGATATAGACGCTGAACATATCGGTGGCGCCGAGCAAGGCGAGCGCTGCGATCGACAGCCAGGTGATGGTGGAGAGGCCGAACAGCACGGTAAAGGCGCCGAACAGCGCGACGAAGCCGAGCATGACAACGCCGGCATGATTGCGGATCGGATGTCCGGCCAGCCAGATGGCAACGCAGATGGCGCCGATGCCCGGCGCCGAACGCAACAGTCCCAAGCCCCATGGGCCGAGTTCGAGGATGTCGCGCGCATAGACCGGCAGCAGTGCCGTGGCGCCGGACAAAAGCACGGCGAACAGATCGAGCGAAATGGCGCCGAGCACGATCTTTTCGCTCCAGATATAGCCGAAGCCGGCAAACAGGGTCTGCATCGTCGGCCTGTCGGTCTCGCTGCGCTGGGCAGGCTTCGGGATGCTGAAGACCAACACTGCGGCGACAAACATCAGAACGGCTGCGGTGCCGTATGCCGCTTGCGCCGAAAGCCCGTAGAGCAGGCCGCCGGCGACCGGTCCGACGATGGTCGCCGTCTGCCAGGCTGACGAATTCCAGGCGATCGCGTTGCCGAAATCCTCTGGCGGCACGAGGTTGGCGAACAGCGACGCCGCGGCCGGTCCGAAGAAGGCACGCGCGATGCCGAACATGGCGAGCACGCCGAAGATCAATCCCGGTCCGCTAAGGCCGCGCAGCGTCAGCAGCAGCAGCGCCAACGCGCAGATCGCCTCCAGCAGCACCATCAGCGCCATGATCAGCCGGCGGCCGAAACGGTCGGCGACCACCCCGGTGACCAGCACCAGCAGCAGCGAAGGCAGGAACTGGACAATGCCGACAAGGCCGAGGTCGAACGGATCGCGGGTCAGGTCGTACACCTGCCAGCCGACGGCGACGGATACGATCTGGGTGGCGAATGTGGCGAGGAAGCGCGCCGCCCAATAGCTCAGGAAGGGTTTGTGCCGGAAGGCGGCATAGCGCCGGTCGGGCGGTGTCTGTTCGGCTGTCATTTGTGAATGGCCCCGGCGAGAATGTGTATCGGCCGGCGGGGCTCTTCCACGAAGGGCGCTGGTCCGACCACAGCGCTTTTAGCGCAGTTCGGTGCGAGGCGCGCGCGAAAATCGGCTCTGGATCAAGGATTTTCGGGGCTACCATGCTAATTGCACAGCTCGGCGGAGGTGGAGAGGTTAATAGGCGCGCAGGTTGAGTTCCCCCGCGCGCCCCTCTGTCCCGCCGGACAGAGGGGGCGCTGTCCCGCCAATCTTCGAGGCTTCCGTTTGCCGGCTTCGAACGCGTCAGACCGTGGCCTTGGGCTTCCTGGTCTTCTTGACCGGCGCCGGCGGGGCGGCCTTGCGGCCAAGGCCGATCGCCTTCGCCAACTCCGAGCGCGAGGCCGCATAGGTGGGGGCGACCATCGGATAGTCGGCCGCCAAGCCCCATTTGGCGCGATAGGCATCCGGCGTCAGCCCGAAATGAACGCCGATATGGCGCTTCAGGGATTTGAACTTCTTGCCGTCTTCGAGGCAGATGATGTAATCCGGCGTCACCGATTTCTTGGGGTTGACCGCGGGGACCAGCGGCGCTGCCACCGGAGCGGCGGGTTGTCCGAGCCCACCTATCGACGCGCTGACGCTGGCGATGAGATCGCCAAGGCCGGAAGCGGGCAAGCGGTTCTTCTCGACGTAAGCGGACACGATGTGAGCGGTCAGCTCGAGAAGGTCGATGTCCTTGCGGGCTTTGTTGCTGTCGTCGGTCAATCTATTCTCTCCGTTAGTGGGGTCGCAGAATTCCTAGTCGGCAAATCTGCGTAACGCAATGACGCCGCACCACGCCACACATTATTTGAATAACAATACTAACGGCCGCGCCAGATCAACAGGTCTGGCCCTAAACCCCCATAATATCAGACAATCAGGGATTTGTCGCGCCACAGTCGAAATCCACCTTCGAAGGCGCGTGTGTTGTCGCCGCGCCTGCAACCGGCAGGCAATTCGTCCAGTTTGTCGACATTGCCGCCGCCGATGACCACATAGTCAGGCTGCATGGCGGCGCGCAGCCGCTCGACGACGTCGAACACGTGTTTGCGCCATTTCTTCTTGCCGCGCTTTTCAAGGCCGCGTTCGCCGACATAATCCTCGAAACTGCCGCCCTTCTTGTAGGGAAGATGCGCGAGTTCCATCGGCTGGGCGACATTGTCGACAATAATCGCAGCACCGAGCCCCGTCCCGAGGCCGAGGAACAGCATGCGCCCGCCCTCGTAGCTGCCGATGGCCTGCATCAGCGCGTCGTTGACCACCTTCACCGGCTTGCCGAACTGCGTTGCGAAGTCGCATCCGACCCAGCCCTTGCCGAGATTGGCAGGGTCGGTCAGCGGCTTGTTGTGGTGCACCGGGCCGGGATAACCCATCGAGATGACATCATAGGGCCAGCCATCGGCGAGCGTCTGCACGGCCGCGATCATCTGCTGCGGCGTCAGGCCGGGTCCGGAATCCGTTCTGCGCTCCTCGCCGCCGACGCTGGTGAGGATCTTGACATGGGAGCCGCCAATATCGATCGCAAGCACGATCTTTTCGCTGTCCGGTGCCGGCTTCTTCGCTGCTTTGGCCATGGCGTCCCTCTCGAGTTCATTTCGCCGGATTGATCCAGCCGTTCGGCGGTCCGAATCCGGCCATCGCATCGGCAGGGCCCCATGTCCCCGGCTCATAGAGCTGAGGCGGCGTGGTGTCGCCAAGCACCGGGCCAACGATCCGCCAGGCGAGCTCGCTGGCATCCTGACGGGTGAACAACTGGCCGTTGCCGTTCATGGCATCGCCGATCAGCCGCTCATAGGGCGGCATGTCGCCCTTGCTGTCGTCAAGCGCGGTGAGTTCGACCTGCTCGCCGATCATGTCGTCACCGGCGGCCTTGCGCTGGGCGGCGATCGAGATCGCCACCTGCGGGTCGATGCGGAAGCGCACGTAGTTGGCGTCGTCGGGCTTGATCGGGTCGAAGACATTAAGCGGCGGCCGCTTCAGCCGGACGATGACCTCGGTGGCGTGCACCGGCATTGATTTGCCGGCGCGGATGAAGAAGGGCACGTCCTGCCAGCGCCAGGTGTCGACGAAAAACCGCACCGCCGCAAAGGTCTCGACCGGCGAATTCGGCGCGACGCCCGGCTCGCGGAGATAGCCCTTGAATTGGCCGCGCACGACATCGTCCTTGGTCAGCGTCCGGATCGCCCGCAGCACCTGCACCTTCTCGTCGATCAGATCGTCGGCCGAGCGGCCAACGGGCGGCTCCATGGCAAGCAGCAGCAGGATGTTGAGCAGATGGTTCTCGATGACGTCGCGGATGCAGCCGACCTCGTCATAGAAGCGGCCGCGGCCTTCGACGCCGAAATCCTCGGCCATGGT
This sequence comes from Mesorhizobium sp. M5C.F.Cr.IN.023.01.1.1, assembly GCF_003997585.1. Taxonomy (NCBI): domain Bacteria; kingdom Pseudomonadati; phylum Pseudomonadota; class Alphaproteobacteria; order Hyphomicrobiales; family Phyllobacteriaceae; genus Mesorhizobium; species Mesorhizobium sp. M5C.F.Cr.IN.023.01.1.1. The sequence goes on from NZ_RZSU01000105.1 coordinate 9,928, forward strand.
TATCTGCACGCTCTCGACGAAATTGCGGTTCCAGATCGGCTCGAGAAAGGAATTGGCAAAGCGAAAATAGAGCAGGTTCTGGATCGCCTCCTTGCCGAGATAATGGTCGATGCGAAAGATCGACTGCTCTTCGAACACCAGGTGCAGGACCCGGTTCAGCCAGCGCGCCGATTGCAGATCGTGGCCGAACGGCTTTTCCACCATCAGGCGCGCGCCCTGGGCCGCGCTCGACTGTTCCAGCCCCTGGATGACGGTCTCGAACATGGTCGGCGGCACCGCCAGATAATGCAGCGGGTGCTGTGCGGTTCCCAGCGCGCTTTTCAGCTTCTCGAAGGTTGCGGCGCTACGGTAGTCGCCGCTGACATAACGAAGCAGTGACGCAAGTTTCGCGAAGATCTTTTCGTCGACCTTGCCGATGGCCTTGACGATGCCGTCGCGGGCGCGCGCCTGCAACTGCTTCACGTCCCAGGCGTCGAAAGCGACGCCGATCACCGGCTCGGTCAACGTTCCCTTGGCGACCATGGTGTAAAGTGCCGGGAATATCTTCTTGTGGGCGAGATCGCCGGTCGCCCCGAAAAGCACCAGCGTGTCGGACCGTTCCTGGTTCATGAGCGTGCCTTCTCTGTCACGAGGCGGTCTTCGGCTTTTCGACATGGCCGCCAAAGGCATAGCGCATGGCGGACAGCAGCTTGTCGGCGAATTCGGATTCGCCTTGCGAGGAGAAGCGGTCGAACAGGGCCGAGGACAGAACCGGCGCCGGCACGCCGGTGTCGATCGCCGCCTTCAAGGTCCAGCGGCCTTCGCCTGAATCCGAGACTCGTCCGCCGAACTGCGTCAGGGCCGAGTCGGCCTTCAACGCGCCGGCCGTGAGGTCGAGCAGCCAGGAGCCGATGACGCTGCCATGCCGCCAGACCTCGGCCACCTCTGCGATATCGATGTCGAACTGGTAGTATTGCGGATTTTCCAATGGACTGGTTTCAGCGTCGGCCGTCCGCTGTCTCTTGCCCGCATTTGCCGACTTCAGGATGTTCATGCCCTCGGCATAGGCGGCCATGACGCCGTACTCGATGCCGTTGTGGACCATCTTAACGAAATGGCCGGCGCCGCTCGGTCCGCAGTGGAGATAGCCGAAGGGGGCCGTTCCTGCGTCCTTGCCGGGGGCGGGCCCTCCGGCGTCGGCGCCCGGCGCCAGCGTGGCGAAGACCGGGTCGAGATGCTGGACCGCGCTGTCGGGGCCGCCGATCATCAGGCAATAGCCGCGTTCGAGGCCCCAGACGCCGCCGCTGGTGCCGACATCGACGTAGTTCAAGCCTTTCAATGCCAGGCGCGCTGCGTGGTCGACAGCCTCGTGATAATAGGAATTGCCGCCGTCGATGATGATGTCGCCCGGCTCCATCAGGTCGGCCACCTGGTCGACGATCCGGCTGGTGATCGCCGCCGGCAGCATCAGCCAGGCGCTACGCGGCTTGGTCAGCTTGCCGACGAACTCCTCCATCGAAGCCGCTCCGATCGCGCCAGCTGTCACAAGGGCGGCGACGCTGGCCGGGTTGATGTCATAGACCACGCATTCGTGGCCAGCGCGCAGCAGGCGCCGCACCATGTTGGCGCCCATCCTGCCCAGTCCCATCATTCCGATCTGCATGTTTCTCGTCCTGGTTCTTGAGGGATAGAAGATCTACTGGCTCATATTTGAACATGATCTTTTCCGAAAACCGGTTCCCACTTTTCGGGATCATGTTCGTCCAGCTTGTCGATACCGATGGAAAAGTCGACCTTCTCCCAACAGCCGGCATCGGACCAGAAAAAAGTAAAGACGATCGTATTGCCCGACGGTACATCGGCAACGGGCAGGTCCGTGAGATGGATGCCGAAGGCATTCTCGGTCGTCTCGGCGTCATGGACGGTCGCCCAATTGTCGCTGCTCCAATGCACCACCGCCCGGGCCAGCAGTTCGACGCGCAGCAGCTTGCCGGCGGGCATAGTGCGGACCTTGTGGTTGAAGCGCCATGTCCGTCGCGGCGCCACGGTCCTGTCCTCAATGTAGCGCTTCACGCCTTGCGGCGGTATGTCGAAGACCGCGCCGTCGCTGAGCGAACGCAGCAGCTTGATGTGCTCCGAATGCGCCCAGACCAGCGGCATGGCGCTGCCCGATGGTCCGCCGTGCCGCAGTTCGCGTTCCGGCATGTCGGGACCATCCCAGACCTGCTCCGGCAGCAGGCCGCCAGCCCCGGCCGAGCCTTCAAACGTCTTCAGCAGGCTCGCCGCCTTGTCCTTGCGGCCGGCCGCCAGTTCGTAATGGGCGCGCTCGCCGACCAGCAGCGGCCAGGGTCGGCCCTGGCCGGTCCCGTCGAACGGCGCGCCGTCGGCATGTTCGCCATAGCCGTCGCCGATATAGCGATACCAGACGGGCCCCTGCGGCAGGTCGCAGCGCAGCCGTGCATCGATGACCTTGACGGTGTCGACGATGCGCGGATCGCCGGCGGCCCTGAGGCCGAAGCGGACTAGGGCCAGCGCATCCGGGCTGACGATCGCCTCGGCCGGCCGGTCGGTATCGCCGGGCGGCCGGTTCTTGATCGGCACATAGCCGCCTTTCGGCGACGCCGCACCGGCGGTGTCGGGCGGCGCGATGCGAACGTAGTAGCCCGCGACGCCGACCTCTTCCCCGAGTGGAGTGCCGGTGACATAGGTCCAGCGCTCGATCTGGTCGTTCCAGACGTCGGCGGTTTCACGCAAATAGTTTGCCGGCTCTTCTTTGCCGCAAACGTCGAACATGTCCGCCGCGGCGAGCAGTGCTGCGATCTCGACGGCGAGCGTGAACGGACTGTAGCCGGCATCCTCTTCCCAGCGGTCTTCGCCGGTGACGGGACCGTTGCGCACGACATAGGAAGCGGCGCGCTCGATCATCGGCATGAAGGAGAGCAACGCGGCGTCTGCCAGGTGCCTTGCGCGGCGGAGCGCGTCGGCGAGCAGCAATGGAAAGGCGCATTCGTCCATCTGGATGCCGGGCCAATAGGCTGATCCGTCGAGCCAGGCGTTCTGCGGCCAATGCCCATCCGGCTGCTGGATAGAGCGGAGATAGGCGAGGATCGCAAGCGCTTGCGCCGGATCGCCGGCGGCCAGGAAGCCGCCTGCGGTTTCGACCAGATCGCGCGGCCAGACCAGATGATAGCCGCCGAGATCGTCGTCGCCCATGCTGAAGCCCCATGGGATCGACAGGCTGGCGACGGCTGCTCCGTCGGATGACCGGTGCGTCGCCAGAACCGCTGTGCTGACGCGATAGGTGTTGATCCCTGCTACATGCCGGTCCAGCGGCAGCAAGCTAGCCTGCCAATCCCGCCATTTCTTGACATAGGATTTGGCTGCGGGCTCAAAACCCCGCTTCAGGCTGGCCGAGGCATTTTCCGCCGCCTCTTGCGGCGTCGTTCCGAAACCCAGGGCCAGCAAGGCCTTTGGGTTCACAGCCGAAAAGCCGATCTCTCCGGTCAGCGCGACATTGCCGTCTTCGGCCCTGCGGCAGGCCGGGTCGAGCCGGCCGTCACGACGCAGTTGCTGCCAGCCGTCGGAGACACCGACATAGCCGGCCGAGCATGCTCCCCAGGGCAGCGACGAGGCGAGCGCCAGGCAGACGCGACGCCCGGTCGCAAAAAGGACAGGCTTTCCCTCGTAGTCGCCGACCCAGGCGGTGTTGCCCATGCCGGCGTTGACGAGGTGCGGTGCCAGCAGTGCGTAGACGCGGTGGTCGGCAACCGGGCCTCTCAGCAGCGTGAAGCTGATTTCCTGCAGCAAAACGGGACGTTGCGTATCCGTGATGATACGCTTTTCGATCCGGTAGGTGCGGTCGGCGGCGGTGTTGACCAGCCTGTAGGCGGGCGCTCCATCCTCGAACGGCTCGACGCTGTGCACGGCATCGCGCTTTTCTTCCGAGAAATAGCCGCCGGGGCCGGTGACGACCAGGCCCATGTCGCGGGTGCAGGCGCTGTCGAGGCGGGGATAATAGACCTCGTTGAGAATGCCGTGGCTGATCGTGAACCAGATAGGGCAGGCCGGAGAAAGCGCGGTTCCGACGCCGCTCTTGGCGCTTGACGTCCAGCGCGCCGGAATTCCGGGTGCGCCCAGCGCATCAGTCGGCGTCGCTGCCATCTCGATTTCGGTCTCCTGCCCCACCCCTAGACCAGGAGCCGAAGCCTATTCAATCATTGCACCGCAAGTTGATCGTCAAACCGTCACCGATCGCTGTTGACAAGTGCGCCCATCTAAATTTGTCTGACAAAATTGAACGAGGGTCGTCATAACAGCCACCAGCAGCCAACAACGATCAGCAATCCATGGGAGGATAACACATGAAGAAGATACTCGTCTTGAGCGCCCTTGCGGCGATGCTCGCGTCAGGCAACGCGCTTGCCGACACCAGCGACAAGAAGATCGCCTTTTCCAACAATTATGCCGGTAATTCGTGGCGACAGGCGATGCTCAACAGCTATGCCATCGTCACCAAGAAGGCGGTCGCCGACGGGGTGGTGGCAGCCGCGGACATCTTCACGACGGCCGACAAGGAAGTGCCGACCCAGGCGGCCCAGGTGCAGAACCTGATCCTGCAAGGCTATGACGCCATCGTCATCAACGCCGCCTCGCCGGACGCGCTCAACGGCGCCATCAAGCAGGCCTGCGATGCCGGCATCGTCGTCGTCTCCTTTGACGGCATCGTTACCGAGCCCTGCGCTTATCGCGTGGTCGTCGACTTCAAGGACATGGGCATGCAGGAAGTCGAGCAGATGGCCAAGTTCCATCCCGAGGGCGGCAATCTGCTGGAAATCCGCGGCCTTGCCGGCACGTCGATCGACGACGCCATCCATGCCGGGATTCTGGAAGGCGTCGCCGCTCATCCCAAGTTCAAGATCGTCGGTTCGGTGACCGGCGACTGGGATCAGACCACAGCACAGAAGGCTGTCGCGACAATCCTGCCGTCGCTGCCTGAAATCGTCGGCGTCGTCGATCAGGGCGGCGACGGCTATGGCGCGGCACAAGCCTTTGCCGCCGCCGGCAAACCGCGCCCGACCATCATCATGGGCAATCGGCAGGATGAGCTGCAATGGTGGAAGGAACAGAAGGACAAGGACGGCTACGAGACCTGGTCGGCATCCATTGCGCCAGGCGTATCGTCGCTGGCCTTCTGGGTGGCGCAGCAGGTGCTCGACGGCCGCACGGATGTGCCACATGATCTCTTGGTGCCATACCTCGCCTTCACCCAGGATACTTTCGAGGCGGAGCTGCCGAACATCCCCAAGGGTGGTGTCGCCAGTCACGAATACACGCAGGACGACGCCATCGCGGCCATCAAAGCCAACATCAAGTGAGCGTGGCACGTTGCCAGCTGCATCGCCAACCGGATGTCGCTAGGGATGCCTAGAGGTAACGCAGACATCGTCAGCCTGGACGGCGCCGAAAAACATTTCGGCGCCGTCAGAGCGCTCGCCGGCGTCGATTTCCACGTTGGCGCCGGCGAGTGCGTCGGCCTCGTCGGCCATAATGGCGCTGGAAAGTCGACGCTCATGCATATGGTGGCGGGCACGCTCGTGCCCGACAGCGGGCGGATCGCGGTGCGCGGCCATGCCGAGGACAATTATTCGGTGCCGCGCGCGCAACAGCTCGGCATACGCTGCGTGTTCCAGGAGCTGTCGCTGTGCCCGAATCTCAGCGTCGCCGAGAACACGCGCATCAACCACACGACGCTGCGCGGGCTCGGTTGGCGGCGCAAGGCGGCCGATCTGATCGCAGCCAAGCTCGACGAGATATTCCCGGGCCACAGCATCTCCGCCTCCGACATCGCCAGCGACCTTTCCATCGGCAGGCGGCAGATGGTCGAGGTGGCGCGTGCCTTCACGGTGACGCAGGATCCGCTCGAGCTGGTCATCCTCGACGAGCCGACGTCCTCGCTCGACGCGCATACGGCCGGCCAGTTGCTGGCCTTCGTCCGGCGCTTTGTCGCCGCGGGTAAGAGCTGCATCCTGATCTCGCATGTTCTGGGCGAGGTGCTCGGGAACGCCGACCGCATCGTGGTAATGCGCGACGGCAAGGTCGTTGCGTCGGATGCGGCGAAAGCTTTCGATCGCGACAGGCTGGTGACGACCATGGGTGGAGCGGAAGCGCGTGAGAAGATCGCCGCCAAAATCGCGACCCAGAAGCCGGAGACCGGCCCGTTGCGGGTCCGAGCCCGCCCGGCGCGGCAAGAGGACGGCAACGAACTTGTGGCGCATGCGGGCGAGATCATCGGCCTTGCCGGGCTTGCCGGCCATGGACAAACCGACCTGCTGCTGGCGATCTTCGCCGCCGCGGCGCGCGCCAAAACCGGCATCGAGGTCACCGCGCCGGTGGCGCTGGTGGCCGGCGACCGCCAGTCTGACGGGATTTTTCCGCAATGGTCGATCGCGCAAAACATCGGCATCCGCTCGCTGACGCGATTGCGCAATGGTCTGCTGATCTCGCCGCAACGCGAAGCCGAGCTCGCCGACTTCTGGCGCGGGAAAATCGGCATCCGCACGCCCGACATGAACAACAACATCTTCTCGCTGTCCGGCGGCAACCAGCAGAAGGCCCTGTTTGCCCGGGCGCTCGGTTCCGATGCGAAGATCGTGCTGATGGACGACCCGATGCGCGGCGTCGATATCGGCACCAAGCTCGAAGTCTACGACCTCGTGCGCAAAGAGGCTGGCCGCGGCCGCACCTTCCTCTGGTACACCACGGAAACCGAAGAGCTCGACAATTGCCACAACGTCTATGTCTTCAAGAACGGCCGGATCGTCGCTAATCTTACGCGCGACGAGCTGACGGAGGAAAAGATCATACAGTCCTCGTTCGGCGACGCGGCCTGAGATGACGGCAGCACCCGTCGAGACTGGCCTCAAAGGTTCCTCCGAGCGCGGCAGGCTGGCGCGGGCGCGCTTGTTGCGCGGGCTGCTGCCGGCATTGTCGCTCGTGCTGGTGCTGCTGGCGATCGCCTGGCTCAATCCGCGCGCCATCAGCTATTTCGGCTTCAGCCTGATGCTCAATTTGGCGATCCCGATCGCCTTGGCGACGATTGCGCAGATGTTCGTTATTGCCGGCAACGAGCTGGACCTGTCGATCGGCACCTTCGTCGGCTTCGTCGGCTGCGTCACGGCGACTTGGCTGAAGGACGCGCCGCTGGTCGGCGTCTTGATCCTGCTCGGATCGATCGGCGTCTATGCACTGCTCGGCGCGCTGATCTATCTGCGCAATTTGCCTTCAATCGTCGTGACGCTCGGCATGAGCTTTGTCTGGCAGGGTCTGGCCATCCTCCTCCTGCCGAAGCCCGGCGGCAAAGCGCCGGACTGGCTGCTGTCGCTCATGGCCTTCAAGCCGCCTCTCATCCCCTTTCCGATCATTGCGGCGCTGCTGATCGCGGGGGTCGTCCATTTCGGGCTGATGCGCACCTCCTATGGCGTGATCCTGCGCGGATCAGGCGGCAATGCCGCCGCACTCGAACGCGCCGGCTGGTCGCTGCTCAAGACCAAGGTCGTGCTGTTCGCACTGGCTGGCCTGTTCGGGGTGCTATCCGGCATGGCCCTGATCGGCATCACCACCTCGGCCGACGCCAATATCGGCAATGGGTACACGCTGCTTGCGATCGCCGGCGTCATCCTCGGCGGCGGCGAATTCGTCGGCGGCCGAGTGTCGCCGATCGGCGCGGTGATCGGGGCGCTGACGCTGGCACTCGCCGCCTCGCCGCTGCTGACCTTCATGCACATCCCGCCCGATTGGCAGGTTGCCGCCAATGGCGCCATCCTCATCATCGTGCTGGCGGCCCGGGTGCTGATCAGCCGCAGGGAGAGATGAGCGATGGCATCGTTGCGATTGCTGCTCGCCAAACCCTGGATCTGGTCCTTCATCGGCGCGCTGCTGGTGTGGTTGGCGACGATCACATTCACCGGCGGATATGGCGGCGGCGGCATGATCACGGCGGCACTTTCTCTGGCCGTCTTCACCGTCATCGTCGGTGTCGGCCAGATGTTCGTCATCACGCTCGGACCAGGCAATGTCGACCTGTCGCTGCCGGCCAATATCGGCCTCGCCAGCGCCGTCGCCATGAAGGTGATGGACGGGAATGATGCGATGACCGCTGTCGGGCTGCTGGCGGCGGTAGCCTGCGGCATGACCGTCGGCGCCGCCAATTATCTCTTGATCTGGGCGCTGCGCATTCCGCCGATCATCGCCACATTGTCGGCGAGCTTCATCATCCAGTCGATCGACATCAGCTATGGCCGCGGTTTGCAGATCAAGCCGCCGCCGGGCTTTGCCAATTTCACCAACTGGCAGATTCTTGGCATTCCGGTGCTGGCGATGCTCACCGTGCTGTTCACCATCGGCGCTGCGATCGCGCTGCAGCGCATGATCTATGGCCGTTCTGTGCTGGCGATCGGCCAGAACATCCGCGCCGCATGGCTGGCCGGCGTCAATGTCGGCCGCATCCGCTTCCTCACCTACACGCTGTCGGGCGCGCTCGGCGGCCTCGACGGCGCGTTGCTCGCCGGCTATTTCCGCGGCGCCAATGTCGATATCGGCAACGAGTATCTGCTGGCCTCGATCGCCGTCGTCGTCATCGGCGGCACGTCGGTGGCGGGTGGCAAGGCCAACGTGCCGGGTGTCTGGGGCGCGGCCCTGTTCCTGGTGCTGCTCTTGACCATGCTCAACACGTTCGGCGTCAGCGCCGGCGTCCGTCTGCTGCTGACCGGACTGATCATCGTCGGCGTCATAGCCGCCGCCGGCGGCCAGAAGGCGTTGCGCTGAAGTAGCGTCAGTGTCAGCCGGTCCTGACGAGAGCCAGCCGGAAAACGTCGGGTTCCCTTCCGGGCATCGGCCCTGTAAATCCCGTCGCGTTGTCGGACGACATCATTGCGAGAGGTTTGCGTGTCCAATTTCGTGAGCGTTACAAGGGACGGCGGCGTCGCGGTCGTGACCATCGACAATCCGCCGGTCAACGCGCTGAGCTTCCATGTTCGCGAGCCGCTGATGCAGGTGCTTGTTTCCTTGCGGGACGAGCCCTCGGTTGCGGCCATCGTTATCGCCTGCGCCGGGCGGACCTTCGTCGCCGGCGCCGACATCACCGAGTTCGGCAAGCCGGTGCAGCAGCCGGATCTGCGCGCCATCATTGCCGTGCTGGAAACCATCGCCAAGCCGACGGTCGCCGCCATTCACGGCACGGCGCTCGGTGGCGGCCTGGAACTGGCACTCGGCTGCCATTTCCGCATTGCCGACAGCCAGGCCAAGCTCGGCTTGCCGGAGGTCAAGCTCGGCCTGCTGCCCGGCGGAGGCGGCACTGTTCGGCTGCCGCGCCTCGTCGGACCGCTCAAGGCGCTCAGCATGATCGTTTCGGGAACGCCGATCGGCGCGGCCGAGGCGCTTGCCGCCGGCCTGATCGACGCCGTCTTCGACGGCGCCCTGACCGCACAGGCGGTTCCTTTCGCCAGCGAAATGGCTGGCAAGGGTGGACCGTTCACGCCAGTGCGCGAACGGGATGGCCGGCTCGACCAGGCCGAATTGCCTGCATTCGACAGGCAAGCGGCGGAACTCGCCCAAAAGGCGCGCGGCCTCGAAGCACCGATCGCCTGCGCTCAGTCGGTTCGCAACGCCATCGCCCTGCCGTTCGAAGAAGCGCTGGCGGCGGAACGCGAACTGTTCGTCAAGCTCGTTGCAGGCGACCAGTCGCGCGCCCAGCGTCATCTGTTCTTCGCCGAGCGGGAGGCGGCGAAGGTAGCCGGCAAGGATATCGTCAGGCGCAAGATCGCGCGGGTCGGCGTCATCGGCGCCGGCACCATGGGCGGCGGCATTGCCATCGCGTTGGCCAATGGCGGTTTCTCCGTCACCGTGCTGGAGGCGACGCAGGAAGCGCTGCAACGCGGGCTGGCGATGATCGACAAGAACTACGCCGTGTCGGTCAGCCGCGGCTCGCTCAGCGAAGAGGTCAAACAGCAGCGGCTCGCCCTGTTCAAGGGTTCTATCGACTATGCCGACCTCGTCGATTGCGACCTGATCGTCGAGGCGGTGTTCGAGGAGATGGCGATCAAGAAGGATGTGTTCGGCAGGCTCGACGCGGTGGCCAAACCAGGCGCGATCCTGGCCACCAACACCTCCTATCTCGACGTCAACGAAATCGCCGCCTCGACCTCGCGCCCGCAGGATGTCGTCGGCATGCATTTCTTTTCGCCGGCCAACGTCATGAAGCTGTTGGAAATCGTGCGCGCCGAGAAGACCGCGCCCGATGTGCTGGCGACAATCGTCGAACTGGCGCGACGGATCGGCAAGGTGCCGGTCGTGGTCGGCGTCTGTCATGGCTTCGTCGGCAACCGCATGCTGGCCGCGCGGGGCACGGAATCCGAGGCGCTTTTGCTGGAAGGTGCAACGCCACAGCAGATCGACCGGGTGTTCACCGATTTCGGCTGGCCGATGGGGCCGTTCCAGATGGGTGATCTCGCCGGCCTCGACATAGGCTGGCGCAACCGCAAGGCACGCGGCGAGACGGCAATGATCGCCGACACGCTGTGCGAACAGGGGCATTTCGGCCAAAAAACCGGCAGAGGCTTTTATCTCTACGAGAACGGCTCGCGTACACCGGCTCCCAATCCCGAGGTCGAAGCGCTAATCCGCGACAAGGCTGCCGAGAAGGGCATCGCGCCGCGCGCGATCGGCGCTGACGAGATCATCGAGCGGGCGCTCTATCCGATGATCAATGAGGGGGCGAAGATCCTCGAGGAAGGGATAGCTGCCCGCGCCTCCGATATCGATGTCGTCTGGGTAAACGGCTACGGCTTTCCGGTGGGCAAGGGCGGGCCGATGTTCTGGGCGGGCCTCGAAG
>NZ_RZSU01000106.1:0-20356 GCF_003997585.1 Mesorhizobium sp. M5C.F.Cr.IN.023.01.1.1
CATTCTTAATCGAGATGATCTTCTTGAGCATTCGTTTCCCCCTGCACCCCAATACCGCCGCGCCCGCCCGGCAAATGCCGATAAAGCGTAGCGGGCGAAACCTTTAGCCGGCCCGCCACCTCGTCCACGGTGATCGCCGGATCGCGCAGCAGCGCTTTGGCAACCGCCAGGTCGGCGGCGGACAGGGCAGGGGGGCGTCCTCCCTTGCGGCCGCGATCGCGCGCGGCCTTGAGGCCGGCGCGGGTGCGCTCGCGAATCACGGATCGTTCGAACTCAGCAAGCGCCCCGAAAACGTGAAAGACCAGTTTGCCGCCGGCGGTCGTCGTGTCGATCGCCTCCGTCAGGGAGCGAAATCCAATGCCCTGAGCCTCAAGCGTGGCAACCGTCTCGATAAGTTGGGGCAAGGATCGCGCCAGGCGGTCGAGCTTCCAGACGACGAGGCTATCCCCCGATCGCATGTATGACAGCGCGGCGACCAGCTCGGGCCGGTCGCGCTGCGCGCCGGATGCCTTGTCGGTGAATACCTTCTCGCAGCCCGCCGCCTTCAGGGCGTCGAGCTGCAAGGCAGGATTCTGATCCTGCGTCGAGACGCGAGCATAGCCGACAAGCATGCAAACCTCTTAAAACTCGTCTCACTATGGGGAAATTGAGAGACAAATTTCAAGAGACAGTTTTGAGAGGAATTGCGCGGCCCATGCCTGGCGCTCGGAGAATCTTTCAGCAAGGTCTCAAAAACGGTCGTTTTTGAGAGCCTTCCTCGGGAAGATGTGGTTTATGGCTCTGAGGGTTCCGGCTCCCGGCTGGTCGCCCTCAGCACCGCGAGCACCAGGCGGGTTCCCTCTCAGGCCTCGTGTTTGTTGCCCGCTCGCTCATGTCCCTACGGCGCAATTTGGAAGCGCGGGCCATTCGCTCCCTACCGAAATGCCTCACAGAAAGCGCCGTTTTCGAAGGGTGGGGGCGGACCGAAACCCGCCCCCTCGTCCTCACGGAAGTTTTCGGTCGAGCCAGTCGTAGGCAAAGCCATATCCAGCGGCGATGATGCCGGCCAAGAGCGGGTGGACGCCGAGGAAGGCGCCGTAGGCGAAGGTGCCGACCGCCGTTGCGAAGGGGGCGAGGGCGTAGAACGTTTCTGGTTTCATTATCAGTTCCTTGTGTTGAGCGGCATTAGTCACCGCACCCAAATTGTCGCCCGTGGCGATGCAAGGAACAAAAACGGCCCTTCGCCGGCTTGTAGGATTCAACAATTGATTGACCAGGAGAGATCCGCGCAAGATCGGCCAAGGCGCTAGCGGCCTTCGATCCTTGCAAACCATGGGAATCTCTCTATGCCCAGAGAACAGTCTTTCACCTTCTACACGTACTCGCCATCTGGCTCACGCGACGAAAATCGCTGGGCCGATACCGGCATTCGCGATGTCTTCTTTGACGACGAGGTGGTTGCACGCCAGGCGGTGCGTCAGCTGCGCAATGACGTGACCACCGAGACTGATGAGGAATGGTCTAAAATGTACATCGAGAAGATCGAAACGTTTCCGATGACGAAGGATAACATCCTAGCTTTGCTCAATGAGGGTGTCGGCGCGATCGTGAAAAATCACGAAGTCGTAGGGACGATCGAATAGTTTCTACCTGGCCCTCAGCGGTCCCTGGGGACAAGGCCGGCGTAACGTAGCAGTGGAAGGGTTCTTGCTCTGACCTCCTCATCGATTGCGAATAGCTTGCTGCTGAAATATGCTTTTCAAGCGCATGTGAGCATAAGGTGGCGCCTGGCGCCTTGTTCGGCCACCGAGATAAGAACCCAGCGTCGGTTTTGCACCCGATTAGGCTGAAGAGAAACAAGCCAACAATCGGAGAAAAGGTCATGCGTGATAGCACCATGCCTTTGGACGGGTTCGATCAGATCGACCCGGAAGTCCTTGCCGCACTGACTTGCCACATCGAAATGGAAGTTTCGGGTGGGAAGACCCCCAGAGAGGTCGCAAACGCAACGGCAGAAGCGTTGCGCTTGGTGGCCGCTAAGATCGAGAATGGCCAACTTGATACCGGCCATCACCCAATTATGAGCGTGACCGGGCAGCAGCTCGGCGAAATCTATCTCGACTTCTTCAGTGAAGGGTAAGCCGTAGCGAAACTAATATTGCGCACCCTTTCGGGGGTGCGCATGCCGCCAGTAGCACTGACGCAATCCCACCTGCCGAAGTTACGCCCCACTAACGCCGAGGGCGGTTTCGCCACACCATCACGCAGAGAACCGCAGCGAAAAGCGTTGCCAGCGATTGGCCATAAATCCCGACCCCCTTGATACCGACCCCGACGATTGTGAATTCGATCATGCCCATTGTCTGCGCTCCGTTGCGGCTTTCTGCAGGACAGGCTGCACGGGCTTGAAAATTCCCGCAAAGCACAGGTCTGCGCGAACCAGCATGCGGCCGCAAAAGCACCGTTCAGTGCGAATCGCCGCAGTTTTTTCGCTGCGAAAACAAATGAGTGCGAAATGGTTGAGCTGAAAAATCAGCGGGTCAGGTCGTGTGAGTCGCCAAAGATAAGGCCACTACCGAAATTCATCCCAAAAGGCGTAGGGCTTCTCGCCTATGCGAAGTCCTTCGCGCCGATTTCGATCATTCTCTCAACGAGGGCAAAATAGCGATCTTGAGCGAGGCCTGGGGTTTTGCTGTCGTGGTGCCATTTGATGATGAGGTACGGATTCCAGAGCTGGACGTAGTGGAGGCTTCCGGACACGCCCGGCTTCGTGGCGAGGAATTTGAGTTCTTCCAATTTGCGAACGCGTTCTTTCCATGTGGACACGCCGCGCAGACCGGAGAAGCCCGATGCAAACGCGATATCGGACTGCTTACTCAAGGTGACAAAACCATCATCGTTGCTCCTGCACCAGAGCTCCAAGTATGTCGTGGAAACGGGCTTTCCTTTGCCAGACAGTCCGTCCATCAGCGCCCCTAGCAAGGGCATGGTGCGGGGAATGGTCGTAAAGCCCTTGGCTGTCTTACGGTCCCATATGTGAGCCTTATCCAGCTCGCCAAAGACCTGTTTTCTAATCTCAGCCTGTTTTTCTTCGACTATCTTCCCGATACTTTTCGCTGCTGCAGCCATGATATGATCCTTCTTTAACGGGGGCGCTGCGGGTTTGGACCCCGCAGCTTCGATAGAAAGACGCTATGAGTTTGGACCTCGTAGCTGGCACGCGTTGCGCTTGGACCCGCAACGCGTGCTTGGGCTCTACGGGGTTTGGACCCGCCGTAGATGGATGTCGCCGCGAGCGTGGAATCCGCAGAGACCAATGACGACCGGCGACTTTGGACATCGCCAACCCTACAAAACAGAATATAGAAAGAAAACCCAATAAAATCAATAACTTAGTTATTGTCTCGTGGATTTCCAATCCGCATATAACGGCAAAAACCGGCGTATCTAATGCACATATAACGTCAACTCATGGGAAAGTAAACATTGCGCCAAACTAGGTTGGCGTGGAATTCCAAGTGGTTATTCTAAATTGTTGGTGCTCCGCTGTGCTCTGGTTATCCGATGTGCTCCAACGTGCTCCTTGGTGCTCCATTAGGAGAGTCCGAGAGGATGGTAACCATTACGAGTCGGCAAAGCACATTGGCGCAAAGCGTGAGCACAATCGCAAAGCCATTGCCATGCAATGTGAGCAGAAATCGACGATGTTAGCGATCGCGTACAATGGGTTGATGTTGAAGGCCGCAGGCGAAAGCCAGCGGCTTACTCCTGGGCGCAGAATTTGCTAAGCAAGAAATTCGGAAAGTCTTTCCCGCAGCTCGTTCTCGTTCTTTGTTTCACAGTCCCAAAGCACCAGAAAATCCCAGCCAGCCGCCCGCAAGGCGGCCTGATGAGCCGCGTCCCGCTCTTTATTGCGGGCGAGCTTTGGATTCCAATAGCCCTCGTTCGACTTTGGGCTGCGACCGTCGCGGCAAGTGGCTGCTTCGTGTCCATGCCAAAAGCAACCATGCACGAAAATCGCCTTCCGTTTACTTATGAAGGCAAGGTCAGGCTTCCCCGGCAGGTCTTTCCGATGGATGCGATAGCGGTAGCCCATCTGGTACACCAAGCGGCGGACTAATAGTTCCGGTTTGGTATTCTTGCTTTTGATGCGCCGCATATTTTCAGAGCGCTGAATGGTGGAAATCCGGTCGGGCATAGTGGAAACTGCTGGTTATCTGGACGCATGACTCGGCCGGGCAAGAAAAGCCATTTAGATTGCAACTTATGGCTTTGCGAATCACTGAATTTTTCGGCCGGGAACCGTTACATCCTTTATCTACCGCTGATGCGGCAGCCCGCAAGTGTCCGTTCGTCGGGCAGAACTGTATCAAGCCCAATCATGGGGCCTGTTCGCTTGCGCAGCTTAATGGCCCTGCGGTCATTGCCTGCCCGAACCGGCTTTATGCCGAGAACCATAAAATCCTGGCAGAAATTGCGGACAGGATTTTCGGGTTCACTTCCGTACTGATAAGACCGGCGGATGTGAAGAGAATGCACGCCGCTGGGACACTGACGGGTCAAGAGGTCGCGGTGTTTGGCCGGTATTGGGGGCAGGAGCTCCCGTTGCAGCGCCCCAAGGGCGGCGACAGAACCGGCACCTATTATGTGGACTGGGTTCTGGCGCGGATTGGTACCGACGGGAAGCTGGCCGAGTTCACGGCCGTGGAAGTCCAAACAATCGACACCACCGGCAATTACAGCGAGCAAGCTGTGGCCTATTTCGCGGGGCAACCCTTCATCGATGTCCGGGGCCGAACGCCTGGTTATTCCGACGCTGGGTTCAACTGGGAGAACGTGAACAAGCGCATCCTGCCCCAGCTCATTTACAAAGGGCACGTCCTGCGCCGCGAAGCGCGGTGCACCAAGGGCCTCTTTTTCGTCTGTCCCATCGAAGTTCTGCAGAAGGTCAAGGCCCGGCTTGGCAACGCCATGCAAAACTATGTGATTGCGAACAGCACCATCACGTTCCGGGGTTATCAGCTCGGCGCCACGCCGGATGCACAGGGGATTCGGCCGCTAGAGTTCATCGAGGAATTCACCACGGCCGTCGATGAGGTTGCCCGGGCGCTGACGTTCCCGAGCAATCTTCCCGACATGAATGTGTACGAGACCGCGATTAATCAGGCTCTCAGCAAGTGAAGCTCTTCGTCAAAGCTGCTGGATTTGGCCGCCGTTTCCGCTGATTGCATGATGCTTTCCGCGATCTTCCGCCCGAGCAACGGGGGCACGGCATTGCCGACCTGCACGAATTGCTCCGTGCGCGACCCCTTGAACTCGAACCAGTCCGGGAAGGACTGGAACCGGGCTGCCTCGCGGACAGTAAGCGAGCGGTCTTGCATCGGGTGAATATAAGCACCCCAATGCAAGTCACATTTGGTCAGAATGGTTGACGAAAGGCCGTCCCACCGCAAGCGCCCGTAACGCTTGGTGTGGTCGCTACGCTTAGCCTTCTTCATCCCAGCCGGCAGCAGCTCCGTGGGAATGTCCCGCCAGCTTCCACCTTCCGGGATATGCTGCATCCGGTCGAGATTGATTTTCGAGAGCTTCGGCGCGGAATGGTTCTGCACATGGGTACAGTTGCCGCGCAGCATCCGCTGGTACTCCGAAAAGGCAGGCTTTGCGTAAGCGGTAGCACCTTTGTCCTCCCCGTTTTCGAGATGGGGAAGGTCTCCAATAGCATCCTGAACCGTCACGAGTGGCCGGAGGCCCTCACCGTGGGTTCTTTCAGGCCAGACGATTGGCAGCCCCATGCGGTTGCCGATAAAGACGATGCGGCGGCGCTCTTGCGGCACGCCGTATTCCTCGGCTTTGAGGATACGCTTTTCCACTGTGTAACCAAGCGCTTCAAGGCCTTCGATAATGGCCGCGACGGCCGCACCACCTCCGGCGGAGGTCATGCCGGTGACGTTTTCGAGCACGACCCATTTCGGGGCCAGCCCTTCGACGACACGCAAATATTCCCGGTAAAGGCTGCTCCGCTCGTCATGCAGGCCGCGTTGGTGGTTGTAGACGGAGAAGCCTTGGCAGGGCGGGCCGCCCACGAGAACGTCAAGTTCGCCCTTCTTGAGGCTCGCTGCCCGCAAAAAATCCTTGGCCGAATGGTTTTGAATCGGCCCCGGCAAAAACACGGCCTCGGAGTGGGTCGCCTTGAAGGTTTCTCCGGCCGCTGCATCGTAATCGTTGCCAGCCAGTACATGGCATCCAGCTTGCCGGAATCCTTCCGAAAGCCCTCCTGCTCCGCAGAAGAGGTCAATGACAGTCCAACCCTTGCTCATTGGTGAGAGGCTTTCTTTTCGAGATTAAGGGGAAGCTGCAAATCCTCTTTGCCATGATTCGCAAGAAACTCGGCAATGGCTTGGCGGGTGAGCCACGAAAGGGATACGTCACAACGCTCGGCAAGTGCGCTGAGAGCGAGATGGTCATGCTGAGGCAAGCTGACCGTTATTCGAGGCCCTGTCTTGGGCTGGATTTTGGTAGCGGCACTTACCATAACGAATCGTTCCGTTCTCTTAATGTTCTTCGTTGATGCAACGTGCATCACTTTGACTCACGCTGCAACACAAAGGTGAAAAACATGCTTAAGATTTGGTGGATTTCTGAAGCCGCTGGCGAGCAGCTTTCCTCCTCCGAACATCCCGCAACCCCACCCCGGCAGCGCATAAATCCGGGATTCTGCCGCCTCCCTGATCGTATTGCTCATGATCCCTCCTATCGGCTCAACCCAAGCCCCTGCGAGCGGGAAAGCTCCTGTTTCAGCGTGTGGTCACGGCTCAATTCGGCCATGCGTGTGCGCTCGACCATGCGGGCAACGGTCGTAATCTGATCGGCCCGCTTCGCCAGCTCGGGGCGCTTCTCGAGTTCCGTGGCAAAGGCGCGGGGATCGGAATGACCGAACCGGCGCTCGAGCGCCCTGGCAACCACTTTGGCTTCCTCGAGCGCGGTCTTGCCCTCCGGTGTCGATCGCAGTTCGTCAATCAGTTGGTCGCGTTTGTTGTCCGATACCTTATCCACCCGATCGAGGATTTCGGCGCTGCGCGGGGTGAGGCCGGGAACCTCGACCACATCGCGCTTGTCGCGCTGCCACTGTTCAGACTTGCGCTCCTCGCCAAGACGGCGCTCCCAGGTCGAAGCCGAAGATTCCAGATGCGAGGCGACGGAGCGAGCGTACCGCAGTGCCTCCTTGCGCTCCTTGTTGTCGCCGAGCAGACCGGATTTTCCCCGAAGGTCTCCGAACCGTTCCGGCTGCTCGGCCATGGCCTTCGCCATCGCCTTGCCATCGCCGCCCTGGTCGATGATGGTGCTACGCAACCGGCTCGTCACCTCGACCGGATCGCGGAAGACGTGCCGAGAGACCGATTCCACAGCTTCCCAATATTGGTTGAATGTCGGCATGGCCTTTTCGCGAGCAACCTCCTCGATGCTCCGATCATGCCGGGTGATCACCGGCACAAGCGGCTCGGCTTTCCCGGCCTCGTCCGGGCCAAGCCCCTGCGCCTGCACGAAACCGCCGCCGGCTTTTTGCGGGGACCCACTGTCGAGGCGTTGCCGCTCGGCCGTCGACTTCCGCTCATGGGGTATCTCGATCTCGCTCTTGACCCCGAACGCGTCCGCGATCCCGCGCCGCTCTGCAAAGTCGCGGGTATAATCCAGCGTCGTTTCCTTTGCACCGGAACGCGAGAGACGGGATTCCAACTGCTGATAGGCCAGTTCGCCGGCGTCCTGCACCTTCCATGAATGACGCTCTACGGTCTGGCCGTCCGGAAGCCGAACCGGCTCTGATCCCTGATGTTGCAATCCGATCGTCGCACCGATCTCCGGCTTGGCCTCGGCCATGGCGCGTTCCAGATCGACGCCCCATGTGGTGAAGCGCTCGCCCTTCTCGCTTTCCAGCGTCACGAAATAGCTCTGGCTGTTGCCCTCCTTATGCTCGTAAGGCGCAACGCCGTGCTCCACCAGCTTGCCAGCTTTACGGTCGGCGAACTCTTGCCGGTCGGCATAGAGCTGCACCCCGTCGCGATGCCGGGTCATGGCGACATAGGTCAGATGTCGGTCCATGGTGCCGGATGCCAGCACAAAGGCGCGATCGACCGTCGCCCCCTGGTTCTTGTGGATCGTCGTCGCATAGCCGTGGTCGATCGCCTGATAGGTATCCATCGGAATGCTGACGCTATCGCCGTTTCGGCCATCGAGCTGCGCAATGATCCTTGGGCCGGCACCTGGTCGTTCGGCTTGAACATGCTCGATGGTGGCCAGCATACCGTTCTTCACACCAAGGTCCCGGCTATTTTCAAGGAACACGATCCGGTCGCCGGGAGCGAATGCCCGCTTGCCGTCATTGGTCTGGAAGACCAGTTCTCCGCCCTCTTCACCCTTCGCCAGCTCGCCCCGCTCCTGAAGCTCGGAACGAATGTCCGCATTCAGCGCCCGGACATCGGCACGGCGATGCGCCATGGCAACCCGGGTGCCGTACGGACGCTGCTCGCGATCGGCAAGGTAATCCCGCACGATCTCAGCGCGGGCCTCATCGCGACCAGCCGCAAAGCGAATGTTTCCATTGTCGCGATACGCCGCCAGACCCTCGGCGGTTCTGTGGGTCGCAAACGAAACCGATGCCTCCCGCTGCCAGTCTTCACGCTGGCGGCGAATGTCGGACAGCTCGGCATGGCCGATCTGCTCGGCAATGGCCCGAAAGGGCGCGCCGGCTCCGATCGCCTGCAGCTGCTCATGGTCGCCAACAAGAACGATCTTCGCCCCGCGCTGCTCGGCCTCGTCGATGAAGCGGGCAAGCTGCCGGCTCCCCACCATACCGGCCTCGTCGATGACAAACACGTCGCCGCGGCCGATCATTCCCCGGTCGTTATCCCAGCCGCGGGACCAGGATGCGAGCGTGCGGCTCTGGATACCGGAACTTTCCTCCAGCCCTTCGGCCGCCTTTCCGGACAGTGCTGCGCCATGAACCTGATAACCCTGCGCCTCCCAGGCCTCGCGGGCCGCCGCCAGCATGGTGGACTTGCCAGCGCCGGCGAAACCGACGACAGCGGATATGCGTTCCGGTCCGGTGATATGCTCGATCGCACGCCGCTGCTCGTCGGAAAGCCGTGGCACAGGACCTCCCTGCGCGGTTTCATCGGCCGAGCTTTTCTGAAGCGCCGCGTCCTCCCGTTCCATCGCTCGGCTGACATGCCACCGATCAACACCATGGCTGCGCGTCTCCGCCATCCTCTCGGCCGAGCGCGCCATGCCGGATTCGATCTCGATCATTTCCTTCGTCGAATACCGCGCCAGCTTGATCTCTCCTGTCTGCTGGTCGGTACGCTCCGGCTGAAGCTCGGACAATGCCGGCGATGCCATCACGACGGCAAAGGCATTCTGGAAGGCCTGCGCATCGTCGTTGATGTAGCGATGCAGCGTCCGCGCAATATCGCGCCGGTCGAACACGCTCTTTTCCTGCGTGATGATCGAAAGCACCTGCTCCGGCTTTTCGCGGATCAGCTCCGCATTGCGCTCAGCCGCGTCCTCGCCCAGCCGCCCGCGGGACACACCCATCCCGCGCCGCTGCATCTGCGTGGCGTGCACACCCATATGCTCGGTCGGTTCGATCTCAAGACCGAGCTCGGCATGGCTCCGGTGATCGATCCGGATATCCAGCCCTTCCTTTTGCAGCTGCCGGTTGGCAATGCTCTCCCACGATTGCCGGATGTCGCGAAGCTGCATGTCGGTCGTGGCAAGGCCGTTTGACAACAGCCATTTGTTCTCGCGCTCGATATAGGTCTTGTCGCCAAAACCGTCTTCGCCAACCTGCCGCGTCGTCATCATCACGTGCGCATGGTGGTTGCGGACGTCGCTACTGTCATGCGGCGCGTGGATCGCGAAATCCACCGCCGCGCCATAGCGATCGGCGAGATCCTGCGCGAACGCCCGCGCCGCCTCCAACCGCCCTTCCGCCGACAGCTCGTGCGGAAGCGCGATCTCGAATTCGCGAGCGACACGCGCGTCCTTCCGCTTTTCCGCAAACTCGGCCGCATTCCACAAGGCCGAACGGTCCAAAGCCCAATCGGCGGAGACCCCTTGCGGCAAGACGATCTCGCAGTGCTCCACCCCCTCCTTCCGGGTAAAGTCATGCACAAGCCCGTCGCGCTCGTTCGTCAAGCGCACAGCCGCACGATAAGCCGCGGAAGCGACGGCGCTACGGCCCTTCGCCCGCGAGATCGGCTTTGCGCTCAAATGGTAGATCGCCAAACGCCGTTGCCCTTCCCCGATCTGCGATCGGCGCATCTGAGTTGCGCAGCAACTCGTAAGTGCGCCCTTGTGACCTTCTTCGCTTCGCTCATTCGGCCACGGTGCGGCGCCTGCGGAAACCTCAGTGCACTCAAGATGAGGTCGCGAATGTGCAACACCCAGGCTGTATTTTCAAGCGGCGATGCAACTTTTCCATGAAATTGAGCAGCAACATTCCTATAGTAACCGTCGTATCGGCAATGAGATGGAGAGCGCCATGAGCGGAGAGACTGGTGACAGAGGCGGGATCGACAGGTTGACGGAAATCAGGACGCGCCGGCCGCCATGGCAGTTGCTGATGGTCGGAAATGCTGATGCGCCGATCGCCTTCAGTGCCGAGACCAACAATTCGCTGACGCGGATCTTCGATCTCCTGCCGCATCTCGCTGGCGTCACCATCAAGACCACGAAGGGTGACCTGAATGTGAGTCGTGACTTCGCTGGCAACTACGTCAAGGAAGTCGATCAGCTCCTGGCGGGCATTCTCAACAGCGAACCGGAAATCACCGGCATCGTCTTTCCCGCGACGGCAACGCGCCCGGAACATACGGCCACAGTCGAGGATCCACATCTGCTGCCGGAAGGAAAACAGTTCGCCGTAACTGAAGGTGAGGCACGTTAGGCCGATGGCGTCTGAAACACTCGCGCTTCTCATCGACGGGGATAATGCATCGCCGAAGATCGTCACCGGGCTGCTCGCCGAAATCGCTAACTATGGCGTGGCGAGCGTCAAACGCATTTACGGCGACTGGACAGGCCCGAATCTCAAAGGCTGGAAGGACTGCCTGCTGGAGCATTCCATTCAGCCGGTCCAGCAGTTCGCCTACACCACCGGAAAGAACGCCACCGACGGCGCGATGATCATCGACGCCATGGACCTGCTTTACACCGGCCGCTTCTCCGGCTTCTGCATCGTCTCAAGCGACAGCGATTTTGCCAGACTGGCGGCACGGCTGCGCGAACAGGCCGTGACGGTCTATGGTTTCGGTGAACGCAAGACGCCGCGCCCGTTCATCACCGCCTGCGACAAATTCGTTTATTTCGATGTGCTCAATGGCGCAGCACCGGGACCTGAAGCGCCGGGCGCGGCCGAACCGAAAACCCGCAAGCCGGCCGCGGCGCAAAAGGCCGCCCCGCCGATCGCCAAACCGGCGCTGGTAAGACCGTCGCTCGATCATGCTGCCCTCGAAATGCTCACCAAGGCCGTCACCGCCTCGGCCGACGAGGACGGGCGTGCCAATCTCGCCCGCGTCGGTGCACATCTGGCCAAACAGTCGCCGGATTTCGACGCCCGCAACTACGGCTTCGCCCGTCTGTCCGATCTCGTCGCGGCGTCCGGACTCGTCGACATGGAGAGTACGGGCGATCACCCGAAAATCATCATGGTCAAGCTCAAGGCCGCTCCCGCAACGAAGTGAAGGAACAAGCATGGCACGCAAAACCATCGAACAGCGATTGGCCGAACTGGAGGCGCAACGTTCCGCTCTCAAGGCGCGACTGTCGAAACAGGAGCGAGCCAACGATACTCGCCGCAAGGTACTGCTCGGCGCGCTCGTTCTGCATCGATTGGAGAACACAAACGATCCGGAATTCACCAAGCGCCTCGGTGATTGGTTGCGCCGCGAGCTTCCGGGCTTTCTTACCCGTGATAGTGACAAGACGTTGTTTGCCGATCTCCTCGACGCGAAGAATACTTCCGAACCCGCCAACACCTCCCCCTCTACGGAACAGCCTGCATGAGAGTGACAAAAGCGTTTTCGACCATGATCCGCCTGGCTCTCCAAAACCCGGGCTGGGCATTCGCCAACCTGCTTGCGACTGCGCTGAGCAAGAGCGGCTTGACGTTCGCCGCTATCTATCTCGGACTTGTTCTCGTTATCGGCCTTACTGTCGGCCCGATGTTGATGGAGGCAGGGTTTCAGGAAGGCACATGGGCATGGGGCGTTTTCAATATCGCCTTCATGGTCTTCATGGCGCTACTCTTCCTGGCGATGATCGCCCCCTTTGTCTCACTCCATTTCGGGCACCTCGACGCCGACACCCACGGCTCCGCCCGCTTTGCGACCGACAGGGAAGTTGCTCCCCTCGCCCGCACCGACTCCGGCCTCCTGATCGGCCGCGATCCGAAGACCGGGAAGCTGCTGCGCTACGATGGTCCAGCCCATCTGCTGACCATGGCGCCGACGCGAACCGGCAAGGGCGTGGGAACGATCATTCCGAACCTGCTCACCGCCGACCGTTCCGTCATCTGCATCGATCCCAAGGGCGAGAATGCGAAGATCGCCGGTCGTGCCCGCCAGCAATTCGGCCCCGTCCATGTCCTCGATCCCTTCGGTATTACCGGCCTGGCCTCGGCCGCCTTCAATCCGCTCGACACGCTCGATCCCGATGGAGTCGACGTCGCGGAAGACGCCAGCACCCTTGCCGACGCTCTCGTGTTTGACGAGCCCGGCATGACGGGCGAGGCACATTGGAATGAGGAAGCCAAGGCGCTCATTGCCGGATTGATCCTGAAGATCGTTGCGACGGAATCCTCCGGCCGACGTCACCTCAGCACACTCCGTGAATATCTCACACTCGCCCCGGAACAGTTCTCCGCCCTGCTCAAACGCATGCAGGAAAGCCAGGAGGCGGCCGGCCTGATCGCGCGAGCGGCAAACCGTTTTCTCGGAAAATCCGATCGCGAAGCCGCCGGCGTCCTGTCAGCCGCGCAGCGCCATACCCATTTCCTTGATAGCCCCCGCATGACCGCCGTTCTGGGTCGGTCCGATTTTCGCTTTACCGATCTCAAGCGCCGGAACGTCTCCGTCTTCCTGGTCCTGCCGCCCGATCGGCTCTCGACCTATTCGCGGTGGTTGCGTCTCCTCGTGACGCAAAGCCTCACGGACATGGCACGCGAGCCAACGAAGCCGGCCGTCCCTGTGCTTTATCTCCTCGACGAGTTCGCCGCCCTCGGGCATCTGGCTCCCGTCGAACGCGCCATGGGCCTCATGGCCGGCTATGGCGTCCAGCTCTGGCCGATCCTTCAGGACGTCCACCAGCTCCGTGCCACCTATGGACAGCGGGCGGGGACCTTCCTGTCGAATGCCGGCGTCCTCCAGGTCTTCGGCGTCAACGACCACGACAGCGCCCGTCTGGTTTCCGATCTGCTCGGACAGGAAACCGTCATCTTCCAAACCATGGGGCGCGCCCTCGATTCCGAAAAATCCGGTATCTCCTACAGTCAGCATCACACGGCGCGACCGCTGCTCACCCCGGATGAAGTTCGCAGCATGGCGCAGCACATCGAATTGCTGTTCCTGGCAGGGCAACGGCCGATCATCGCCGGAAAACTCGCCTATTATGCCGATCCGGAGTTCAGGGGGTCGTTCGATCCGGCATGAAAAGCGAGTCCGAGGATATGTCCAGAACTCTCGCCTGGGCGTGCGGGATGGTCTTGCAAAGCGGTCCCGACGATCGGCGGCGTATCGCGCTCGCCTACCAGGAGGCTCAAACGTTGATTGCCGGTATTCCCAAAGATAATGGCGATGCCCGTCCCCGCATCGTCGCCTGTTTCAAGCGGTCTGATACCTACAGGGCCGACGATGACATTGCCTGCGTCGGCTGGATATTGACCGCGGTTCAGGAGCGGGTGAACGAACGGGACCTACCCGATTGGCGACAGTTCCGCAAAGTCATAAACAGGACTGTGAAGCTGCTGCCCTTATCCAGTTCGACAGTGCATTAAAGGGCGGGCCATGGAAAATGATCAATGGCCCATCTGCCCGATCGGAACGCCGCGAACTGCAACGCGCGGCGCAAAAATTCCAGGACGCCCCTAATCTGCAAGAAATGGGAAAAAATATGTTTCGTTATCTAGCCCGTCGTCATGATCGCAAGCACATCTTGAGGTCACTACAACGCCAGAAGCATATCGATCACACGTTCATAGAGTTTGGTTATGATACCTCCTTGGCGTTCGCGGTTAACGAGACCGAGGACAGGTATGCCAGCGGTGGCGACCTGGCGTTCACGAATATCGCCGACGGAGAACTATTTTTCTCCCCGATTTTGCCCCCTAAGCCGTTAAGCGAAGACGAAAATAGTGTTACTTTTCAGTCCGACATCACAACTTCAGATGAAAAAAACAATACATTTAAATGTGTAGTCACCGATAGCGGATCGAAAGATCATGCACTTATTGTGTTTCATCATTGGTACGCGCGGAACCGTTACGACAGCTTCTCGAAGTTCTTTGCTGCAAGGGGCATAACAGTTATCGAGGCTACCCTTCCGTATCACTTTGATCGTGGTTCCGACGTTTACTCCGAGGAGCAATTCTTCAACGCGAATTTAGGCCGTACCGTCCGGTCGATGAGACAGGCAGTATTAGATGGCCGTAAGATTGTTCGTTGGCTTCATCGTCAGGGGTATAACAAAATCTCCGTCGTAGGCATGTGCTTAGGTGGAACGGTTGCTGGTCTGATCGCTGCCCAAGAAGAGAAGGTTGATAAAGCGGTTCTCATGGTATCGCCAATGAGTCCTGCTGATCTTGTTTGGACTGCGGAGACCATGAAGTCGTTACGTGGTCGTATTGAACCTGCCATGTCCCTCGAAGATTTGAGAACCGCTTGGGGCCTCATTAACCTGGAGATGCATACTTGGGGCCTCACACGTCCTCGCCTGGATATGATGTTCGTGCTTGGCAAAGACGATACGATCGCACGTCCAGAAGCTGCGGATCGCGTGATAGAGCTATTAACGAAATGCGGTAGTTCGCCAGAGGTCCTGCGTCTCAATTGCGGACATTCGTCTGTTGGGATTTTCCCTTACAACATAATCGCAGCCAGGAAGGTGCTGCGATTTTTGAAAGAAACTCCGACTTTAGCGGAGCTCTGGGATGTTCGCGGGTTTCGCTACGACTTTAGCGAAGTTTAAATATTTGATAGCTACGCGCCGAGATCGCAGCGAAGCGGAAGCTGGCGGTTTTACCCTAATCGCCGGGACATTATCACTGGCTGCCCCTCCAGCTCTCTACGGCCCAATCAAAAAGAGCGTTCGCTTCCGGGCCGGAATTTTCCAGCAGCAAAGGCGACGGTAGCCCCCGACCGGCCCGCTCTATCGATAAAGGGCCGTAGGGACGGACGGGGGCGGATTGCCGGATTTCCTCATTTCCTTGAGTGGTCGAATTGGGAAAGCACGATTTCATGCAATCATGCTTTCCCGTTTAATTTTCGCTCTCTCGGACCTGCGGATAATTGTACTTCATGAAAAGCAGATTCAGCGCCTCGGCAACAAGCCGCTCCTGCGGGATGCGCTTGCCTTGTTCATCGCGGGTGCGGAAACTGATTTCTTCCAGCGTCTCCCAATAAGCGGGCGGCAGGTAGTGCGTTTTGGCCGTCTTATTCAGACGCGACGGTGCAACGTAGCTCCCCGCCGGCTGTAAGCCACGAGCATGGCCCTTAGGCTCTGCCGGCGTGTCGGAAGTGGTCGGTGCTTTTGGCACGGATGCCGGTTGCTCAGCGGTTTTCATGGCGGCAGCCAAGAGAGAGGGCTTGCGCGTCATGCTTTCATCCTTTCATGCTTTCCTGCAATCATGCTTGCCTGTTCTGAGAGGAAAGAGAACAGTCCGGCGACTTCCTGGGCGGCGCGGCCTTGTGGCTCCATTTCCTGCGGCGTCTGCCCCAGGGCCGGCGCGTCCTCGTAGGCTTTCAGACGCGACATATGGATGGGGGCGACTGGCACGCCAAAGCGATCGGCAATCGCGGCGGCGTCGTCGACCGCCCTGCCCCCGGCATTGGGATGCACGAGATTCAGCACCACAAACGAGGGCGGATTGCCCGCCATGTCCAGCAGCCGTTTTAGCGGCTCCAAGGTGTCGATCGCGAATATCTGCGCCTGTGTCGGGATCAAGACCATATCGGCGTGCTTGGCCGCTTCTGTTGAGGCGCTGTCCATCTTGCCAGGTGTGTCAATAAACACCCAATCCATGCCAAGGCCGCGATAGGCGTCCAGCGAACGCCGGATAGCGCCAGGCTGTATCGAGGCAACGTCTGGGCCGTCACGCTCGCGCCGGTCGAACCAATTGACGGCGTTCGTCTGAGGATCAAGGTCGAGCAAGGCCGATTTCTTCCCGCTTAAATGCGCGGCGACAGCGAGCGCCGTGGCGATTGTCGTCTTTCCGGTTCCCCCCTTTTGCGTGCAGAACGCGACTGTAATCATGCTTGCATCCTTTCATGAAATTAGGCGTACATGCTTTCCTGCCAGCAAGAAAGCATGGTTACATTGACGGTTTATTAAGCCTGGTCAGCCGGCATCGGTTTTGGGCCACTCGCCGCAAACAGCTTCGGCGGGGCCTCGGCATCGTCCTAGCTCCCACATGATTGCATGCAATCATGATTTCACATTAAGCGCTAACCCCTCCGCCTGCGTTCTCTCAAAAGCCCATGCGGCAATGGCCGCAGGTGAAGAGGTTGCGGTTTTGTGTTGTGAGGGTGCCGTTCCGGCCCGCACTTAACGCGGGCCGGAACCACCGCAGGGCTGCGTGAGCAGCCCGAACAGCGGTGTCCGTTTATTCTCGTCTATAGAAATAGAAACCAGAAGGGGATTCAGTCTGTCTGGCGGATTCACGTTGTTTGATCGACTTTCCAAGGCGGGCGAGGGCCCGCCCCAAGGGATTGTCGCCTACATCGAACAGAGTTCGCCCCTCTATATCGAGCGATGCCCGGTGCGCCTCAATGGCGGCCGCACGCTCAGCCTCGGCCTGCACATGATCGTCCGGAGGGAGAGGGGCCACGCCCCAACGCCCCAGGAGCTGCCGTGCCTTCTCAGGGAGAGACATACGATAGGCATTGCTGGTCTGCTGCACCTGGGGGCCGCGTCCCTCGTTGCCGGTCGGCACGTAGCGCCGAAGCCAGTCGAGGAAGCCATGCGCCCGCAGCGCTTTCAAGGCGCGCACGATCGCGTCACGCGACCGCCTCAGCTTGAGCATGAGGGTATCTATGGAAGGGTCCAGCCGACCGGTACGGAAATCAACGAGATTGGCGAACAACTCCAGCAGCTCGATCGCCACGCCCCCCAAGGGTCCATTGCGTGCGCCTGGCTGCCGACCGGCCAGTTCGTAGCGCTGTGCTGCCAACACGATCTGGCGGACCTGCTGTCGGTCGGTCCTGCGCCAGAATACGCCCTCGCATTTCCCGGCCGCGCGGGAATGCCGCCGAACGGGTGTGCGCTCCCGTTCGGCCGGTGCCCCTGCGAGCACCGCCCCAATCTGTTCAAACATCGTCCTTTCGTCCTCTCCATCTGAGAGGGCATGAGGGAGGTGGACAACGGACAAAGATTCAGCGTTCCCGCAAGACGCATATCTTGCAGGCTTACTGCTAACCAGCTATGTTGGGAGCTGTTGAGGCTAGCCTAACAAAGCTGGTTCCGTAATCCGAAAACCCCTAGCCGTTGGCGCGGCGAGGGGTTTTTCATTTCATGCCCTCTGTTGCTTCTCGATAAGTAACCTCACGGCTTCTTCTATGATCGGCGCACGAGACGCCGCGCCACGCTCTTCCTTGATCCGATCAATTTCCGCGATCAGTTCCACGGGGAGAGGCGTTGCAAGTGTGGAAACGCCAGCAGCACGGCGACGCTCTCTAAGCGCGCTTACCCGTTTCGTGCTGTCTGCCGGTTTTGTGCGATTCATGCGTTACACGCAACGCCAAAAATACCGATTCTGCAACCCCTTATCGCTAAGGTGCGGAAATCTCGCGCAAATCTGATGCTCCGGCAGACAATTGGCAGGGCTTGGGGGGTCGATTTGACGCCGACTCACCCTAAGCTTGAAGTGCATTAACGATGCGCAAGGTGCGCTTCGTAAACCCCGTTAGCTCGGACGGGTCGATCTGATCCGGCGTGGCGTCGGCCATGTTCTCCCCGTGGTGATACTGGCTCGTATAGCCGTTGATCTGGTCCAGTTCGTCATAGAGCGCCTGCGCAGGATGGGCGTCTCCACCCTCGCGTATTTTCCGCACCATGTCGCCCAGCCAATCATTGGCAAGAAAACTGCCCGGATAGGTCGTCCGGCAATGGGTTTCGAGGACCACACGCATCTTGCGGATGATGTCGAGCAAGCCGCCCGCTCCGCTCGTGAGATAGGTTTGCAGGTCGTCAACGTCGGTAGCCGTCCGCCCTCGGCAGGCGTGTTCGAGGTCCACCGGCATGATTTTCGAGCCTTGGGCGCGGTGATCGGCAATCGTCAGCGCGACACGCTCGGCGGGCGGCGATTTGTCCCAAACCTGCTTGAGGAAAGTGGCATCGTGAGAAAGCACGATCACCTGGGCGCATTTCCCGGCCACCTTCATGATCTCATGCACGGTCTGCCGGCGGCGAAAGGCGTCCTGACTGTTAAAGGGGTCGTCGAACACGACCAGCTTTCCAACTGCAACCGGGTCGCGCTCCAGATGCGCGAGGAAAAAGGCGAGGGCGAGCGTGGTGCGGTCGCCAGCGCTGAGGGTGTTCTTGAAGCTCGGGCGATCCCCCGGCGTCTTGCTGTCGCCAAGGTCAACGGTCGTGTCGTTGATGACGAGCTGATAGCTCGATGTGGCGACACCGCCGGGGTAAGCGTGCTTGGTCTCGGTGATGGTGAAACCGGAATTGAACGCGGCCAGATAGTCGTTGATGCGCCGCTCGTAGGGCTTCACCACGGTCTTTGTGTGCGCGTCGAGCTGATTCCTGATGGCCTCCTTGCGCGTCTCAATGGCGTCTTTTTCGCCGGAGAGCTTCGTATAGGTGGCACAAAGCTCGGACACGTCCGCGCGATGCCGGGTCTGGATTGCCGTCAGACGGATCAACTCGGCCTCGGCGGCCTTGAGGTCGCCCGCATCGGCGACCGCCTTCTTGTCGGCAATGACGACATTCGCCGCCCGGATCACGGTATTTGCCGCCTCGATGGCGGCGGCAGCGCCGCCATAGGCAGCGCGCACGGTGATGAAACCTTCATTCGGCGTGATCGGCTCAAGTGGCACGGTCGCCTTGCGGTCGAGGAGCTCGATCGCTGCGGAGGCAAGCGCGCGAATTGCCTCCACAGCACCCGTTGGCAGGGCAAGGGCAGGAGCCTCGATCGCGCAATATTTCTGCCAGAACTCAACGCCGCCGTTGTTCTGCTCCGCGACGGTGCCAAGGCGGGCCAGAGCGGCATCGCCCATGTCGCGTTCGACGCCCGCTTTCATGGCGGCGATCTCCCGAGTGAGCGCCTTGTAACGCTCGCTGAACACGGCCCGGAACGCGGCTATCAGCGGAAGGCCCTGAATATCCTGGCCACAGAAAGGGCACGTATCGACGGCATGGCTGAGGCCGTCTGCGATCCAGTTACCGCCGCTGGCGGCCATACCGCGCGCAGCCAGGTGCGCCGACAACCGTTGCTCCGCGTCTTGCGCAATATCGTCGATCGTCCGGGCCAGCAGGCCGGTGAAATCCTCCGGCAGGGACGGAATGATAAATTCCGACAGGGCAGGGCGGGCACGCAGCGCCCCGGCTTGCCGCAGCGCGTCCACGCTGCGCGTCTGCGCCTCGATCTGCGCGGCAATATCGACCGTCTCCGGCAGGGCAATGAAGGCCTCCAACTTCATGCTGGTCGGCACATGCGGCTGAACCGCCTTGCCCGCCGTGCTGATCTCGCCGGTCTTGGCGCGGCTCCCGGCTGCTAGGTCAGCCTCCTGGGTCGCTAGCTTCACGCCGGCATCACCCACGATGACGCGATAAAGATTGCGCTTGTGCTCGATGTCCACGACCTCGCCGGAATGAACATTCTCGGCCACGAACACGCCGTCGAAGATGGCGATTTCCGGCTTGATCGCGCTCCATGCCGTGCCATCGAAGCGGACCTGCCCACCCTCCAGCAGCAGCTCGATCGCCGGCGCGTCGGTCGCGCCAAGGGTCTTGCGACCGAGAACATGGGCCGGATCGCCGGTTTGCAGGGAGCGCAGGACGGCGCAGAGCGTAGTTTTGCCGTAGCCGTTCGCCCCGGCGATGAAGGTGTGCTTGGCAAGCTGCGGATTGCCAGATGCGGCCGAGTTGCGGTACCGCCCCACAT